>VGJL01000090.1 GCA_016867495.1 Candidatus Eisenbacteria bacterium
CCTCAAAATTCTCTCTTCCTTCCCCCCGACCGTGTCAGCGACTGACACATATACCTCACTCGCCCCTTCGACGCGGTGAGCCCAAACCCTTCCCTCAATAGCAGCCTTCTTCTTTTCTTCCTCCTCCTTGATCAGCCGATTGGCAATCGCAAATCGCCTCGCCAGATCGACTTCATTCGCATCGTACGTCTTCAAGCTACCCGGATCGGGAGGACCGATTGGAAGCCCGTCTTTCTCCCCTTCCTCTTGTCCAAGGTCCCGGATGTTTTGACTCGGAATGTAGATGGTAAACTCGCATGCCAGAGGCCCGGATCTCGACCACTCTGCCCTGAGCGGGATCAAGTCGCCTACCCCGAAGACCCGACCATCGCCCACCACTACCCCAATCCGCTGGCCTCCCGTCCGGATGACCCCAGAGAGGCGAGAGCATTTCAATTCGCCGCTTTGCCCAGCGTCATTCAGAGGATCACAGGTGAGCGACTTCCATTCGATACTGTAGGCAGAAGGATCGTACAAACTGCGGATGCGCTGTTCCTCCAGACACGTAACGAGTTCCTTCACAAACAGGCTGTCAGGGTCAATCCTGCGAACCTGACCGGTTCGGTCTTCAAGCTCTGCGCGAATCAGGACGTTGCCTCGCTCATACGTGAAATAGTAGCGTTTGCATTCTGGGCGCACAAGGACTGACGGGTGCTGCGGATCGAATCTGTCTCCGTAGTGGTAACCCTGAACAATACCCAGGACCGAGTCTGCTTTCTCTACTTTGTAGTTATGCTTGGCCATGACTGTGCTTGCCGCAACGACGATGTCCTTGGCTCCAACGGGGCTTGGCACAGATACCGAGTTTGTGACAACGAAACAGGAGCAACTGGCCAGGAAGACCATGGCCAACACGACGGCCAGGGGGCGGGGAGTTGTGGCCGCATCAGCCTGGGGCACGAACATACAACACCTCTGTTTTCTCGTGAACGTGTCGCAGGGTGGGGGCTCGGGGGCGACTGGGTCCTGCTCTGCAATCACTGCCACGGGTCCTTTGAGGGGCTACCGACTACCGCCTCGGCAAGCGCAGATAGAACCCAGGCGCGGTGACCCATCAGGCTTCTCCCTTGTCTGTATCCGGGGTTCCCCCCTTCGTGCCCGCGTAGAGAGGTCCGTGATCCCGTTTCCAGCGTCCCCTCCTCGAACCGTGCGTGAGGTTTTCCCTCACACGCGTGCGTTTCATTTGAGCAGCACCATCTTCCTCACCGCCACATACTCCCCCGCGCGCAGGCGGGCGAAGTAGAGGCCGGAGGGAGCATCGGCACCTGCGACGTCACGCCCGCTCCACACGGCCACGTGGTCGCCAGCAGAGACTCGCGCATCAACCAGTGTCGCGACAAGCGCCCCCGCCACGTCGTAGATCGCCAGATGCACCCGACCGTCGGCGGGGACCGAGTACTGGATTTCCGTTATCGGGTTGAAGGGATTCGGCCTCGAGACCACCCGCAGCCCGCAGGGCACTCCACTCGCTTCAGTCGCGCCGACCGCAGTGACCACGCTCTCACCATTTGGATACCGGACCTCGTCCACAAGACCATCGCCGTCGAAGTCGACCTCTAGGCCAAACCCGTACGGATACTCCAATGTGTCAGCCACGGCCAGACGCAGGGCACTCAACGAGTTCACCTCGACGGAGGTGTACCCCAACCACAACACGCTATCCCCCACAGCCGTCTTATGAAGCACAACCACGGAGAGTGTGCCTGCCGAGTCCGCGTGAAACTCCACATCCAACGCCGCGTGCTCGTTCGCGGTCGTGTCTCCCAGAACATAGGGGTTCGGTCCAACCCTTCCCCACTCTGTCTCCCTGGCGTCGAACCTGAACACCAGGCTCTCCGCGTGACCCAAGGAGTCTATCGTTGTAGCGCCCCCCCCGGACGCAATCCGAATGTGGCCCGGTCCCTCTACAAAGACTTGGTTGGAATACTCAGAGCCTATGCTATCAAAAACCGCTTTCACACCGGCTGCCAGCGAATCAAGCTCTCCTTCCCCACGCTTACCTTCGGCCAGGTTTCCAACCACCTCGGCGCACTCCTTCGAAGCAACACCCACCGATATGACGAGATCCAAGACGGTCCCAGGCCCGACCAACGCTCCGGCAATGAGGTCCACTGCCATGAGCAGTGCGCCACCGAAGGCAGACGTCGCCTTGTTGTAGTCCTCCCTCGCCCACGCCTCTTGCGCCTCACATACGAAGTCCATGTATGACACCCAGTTGCTCGCGGTCTCGACGAAGAGATTCGGGGTCAGCGCAGCGAAACTCACCGCACAATCCAGCTCATCCGGCAGGCACGGGTCTAGCTCTGCCTGGTAGGCCAGGATCTCTGCTTCCGACAAGATGGCCCCGCTAAACATGTCCGGGAAGACCCGAATTACCGGTGACCGGCCGCCCTGTTTCGCGAACTTAGCCGTCTCGGTCAGTGTAATGCGGAGGTCAAACTCCCAGGGATGCGGACATACCGGAACCGGTCACGCCAGCTGCGTAACGTACTCCCCCTCAGGTGTCATGGAGATATTGTCCGTTCCCACAACGAACTGGTCCCCGAGATTAGACGTGACCTCTGCCGTCAGGTCCACGCTCCCCTCATGCCAGTTACTCTTCGTCACCACCATGAGGTGCGCCGTATCGACCCCGTTCTGGTAGACGTCGTCGTCGAAGATGGCGGAGAGAATCTCGAAGGGCGGGGGGACCTCGCCGACGGTCCAGATCTGCCACGGGGAGATACCTACCTTCCCCACACCCGTCCCAAGGCTGTTATTGGCGAGACGGTCTATGATGAAATACCCCGGAGCACCGAGATCAACAACCACCCCGCGCCACGAATATACTTCGTGACACCAACCACTTCCCCATGTCCATCCCTCAGCGTGCCACGCGTATGGTACCCCCACCCCATTTACCAAGCATGAGGCGACAACGTGATGTTCCTCGCACGGGACCGAATCCGCGAAGTCGTGTCCGAAGATACATGGTGCCGTTTCATTCGGATCGCTAATCCAGATAGAGAACTGGGGCGTCGGCGAGAAGAAGACATCGCTTGTCTGGACCGGAGGCGGTGTGACGGCTACACCCGACATCGATCCAATAAGTTGATCAGCTCGCGTGGATGGCGAGCGAAGAAGCAGAATGCCGATTGCGAGCAGGAGCATCGACATACGACTCATCCCAGCTTCTCCCTCAAAGGGATCCAGCCTCAGGCCAGCGCGGCGCCCCGTTCCCTCGCGCGCGCTCCCACAGACTCGGCTCGTGGGGAGGAGACGCCGCCAGAAGCGCTCATTTCAAAAGCACCATCTTCCTCAGGGCCCCATACTCCCCCGCGTGGGGCGGGCGGTGCGCCTCTCGTCCAACGGCGCTATCGGAGCAAGACCATCTTTCGCACGGCGACATACTCCCCCGCGTGGAGGCGGGCGAAGTAGGTGCCCGAGGGGACGGAGCGTCCAGCGTCGTCCTTCCCGTCCCACGATACCTCGTGCGCACCGGGACCCCGCACGGCATCTTCCAATGCTCGGACCATCCTTCCGCTACAATCAAATACTCCGAGCCGAACCACAACCGTTTCGGCCAGCGAGAACCTCACGGCCGTCCCCCCCGCAATGGGATTCGGGTGAACCTCCAACACCTCTTCGAGCGAGACCGCAACTCCCTCATCTTCCCTGACGTTCGTGATTCCTCCCAGGTCATAGATCCCAGCAAGCCCCCACCCAGACACAGAGAACGTAACATTGTTGCCAACGGTGTCGAGCACGCCGTTTATCGTGGAGAAATCCGACGCATCCCCTGCAAGCCAGCACACCCTGAGCCCCGACTCATCCGCGATTCCAGCACGCTCCAGATCGTCTTCCTCATACCTCATCCGGACCACCAGGCTATCCGGCTCAACGGTCGTGTCGACCTCAGCATCCGCAAAGCACAAGAAGCGGCCAATCGCCGTCCCGAGGGGATACCTCAGTGGATCCGGAACCGAGGCAAGATACGTTGCCGCGCACGCAACAGTATCATCATATTCAACGGGAAGAAATACAGTTACAGAAAAGGACCCGTCTAGCGCCCAGATCCCGAACTGTCCTGACGATGGAAGACCCACACTGTCTCCGCAAGACCAGACGGGAAAGAGATCACTGCCACAGCCGGATGAATCGCACACCTCAAACGAATAACAACCCTGATCTGTGCGCTCATGCTCGGCGGGTTCCATCTTGGCCCGGGGCGCATCCTTCGTCGGACAAGGGGTCCCGCCGTAGCACAGAGGCCACGAGTTGCCGTGACCATCCCTAGCAAATGCGTTCTCCACCAGTGTGAGAACGCTACCATCAGGAAGCCGCCGCGCCGCCATGGCCAGGTGGAGAGGCGGCACATTCAGAGGCTCCAGCCACTGACTCCAATCCTGATCGCAGCCAATAACCGTAACGAAATCGAGGCGTCTTCCTCCCAGGCAAGGTCCAATATCTGCTGGGTACACATAATCTTTTCCGCCTGCACCGTCGGACAACACCATGCATCCGGGGCCGGATGGGCAATTGTAGGCCCCATGCCCGTTAATGTAGAGCCCCCGCACCGATGGATCGGCAAGCGCCGCGCAGACCTCCGCCCTTGTTGCCTCTGAAATCGGTACGGTCTCCCAGCCACGTCCTATGAGATTCCACATCGACCAGAACAGCTTTTCGTCAAGCTGCCCCACAGGGTCATAACCGCTCACGACGAGCGCTTTCGGCCGCGGATAGGTTGCAGTGCATGATACGCCGACTATCTGGCTTTCACTGTCCCTACATTCCCCCGCTCCCTCGCTCCAAACCTCAAGAACCACACCGTACTCGTCGATACAGCCCCCCGGGAAAGCGTGCGTCGGGTGTTGCTCGATGCTCGTGGTTCCGTCGCCGAAATCCCAGAGCCACGAGTTTGGATTCCCGGATGAGGTATCGAAAAAACGAACAACTGGTGAGCCCATCTCCTCAGGGGGAACGTACTCGAAGGAGAACGCTGCTGCAGGATCTCCTCCTATGTTCGCCGCAGCCTGCGCCAAGTCCTCACACCCCGGAGCATCTCCCCCGTAGTGATTCGTGATGGTGATCGAATAGTCTCCGGGGCATACGTAGGTGTGCCAGGGCGTGAAGTAGTGCCACGCACATCCGCTACATCCTGGACCGAACCACCAGGTGAAGTATTCGGGGGGGCTACCATCTCCCCAGTCGACACGTGACCAGTCAGCGTGGTGGTAGGGGTGGGAGGCGTCCGTCCAACCACGGACATCTGCAGGGGCGGTCGTGTTGCCATTCCTGTAGACAACGTCCAGCTGGAAGTCGGGCGGCGTGAGAGTGGCGACGGTCGATGCCGACTCCTCGCAGCTGTTGTTGTGGTCGTCCTCGTAGTAATTCGTGACGGTGACAGTGTATGATCCGGGGCACACGTAGAAGTGCCAAGGAGTTCGCCTCCAACCTGTGTAGGGCCCATAGGTCCAGGTGAACTCCTCCACAGGGCTTCCATCTCCCCAATCGACAACCGCCGAGTCAACTGCACTGGGAGACATGGCGACTTCGTCAGGCGTGCAGGCAAGGACGTTACGCGGCGCAACCGTGATGCCGCCGCTGTAGAAGGGCTCCAGCGAGAAGATGGGCCGCGTGAGTGTCGCGGAAGTCGATGCCGATTCTTCACAGTTGTGGTATTCGTCCTCGTAGTGATTCGTGACCGTGATCGTATACGCTCCGGAACACTCGTACTGGTGCCAGGGTGTGCCGTAGTACCCTTGAGCCAGATCGACCCAGGTGAACACCGTGGGCGGGCTGCCGTCGCCCCAGTCGGCAATGGCCCAGTCGATCTGGGAGCGCCTTATGTCGTCATTGGTCCGGCAGCGGGCCTTTGCAGGCGCGCGCGGATCGCCACCGTAGTAGAGGGTTGTTAGAGAAAAGGTGGGGCGGGTTGCGGTGACCGAATGATCGACGGAGCTGGTTCCGCCAGGTCCAACAGCGGTGAGGGTAATGACGTACGTGTCGGGACAAGTGTAGGTATGACCAAAGCTCAAGTCATTGTAGACGGGAGGAGACCCATCGCCCAATTCAAACCAAAAGTAGGACACCTCACCTTCGATGGTGGCGGATATCCCGACGCCCAACGGAGCCCGCCCTCCGGGGGGCGAGACGATGAAGGATACCTCTGGGGGAGGAGGGGGATCACCGGCGAAGCCGATTGTGGTTGTGAGCGAAGCCATCATGCAGGCGAGGACCCAGGAGACGGCTCCACGACGAATCATCCGCCCCGATCGACAACGGAATCTCCTGCGGCTCAATGGAAACCTCCTTGGAGTTCGCTGTAGAGTAAGACCCAGGCGCCGCGGCCTATCGGCTCGGTTTCCAGGATTCCCTCATCGAACCGTGCGTGAGGTTTTCCCTCACACGGCTACCTCGCCGTCTCATTTCAACAGCACCATCTTCCTCACCGCCCCATACTCCCCCGCGTGAAGGCGGGCGACGATCAGTCCCTTCGTGGTTGGCTTGTGGCATACGGCGCAGACCCCCTTGGCGAGAGTCGCTGACTCTGTCTTGACTGATGTGCGGCAAGATGCCGAAGCTGTCGGAAGTTTATCACATCCGAATGTTCGCGACCAGGAGAAAGGTGAGGGCTCGGGCGTCGGCGAAACCCTCAGCGTCCCCTGCTCTTGCCGCCTCCCCAGGGTTCCTTCGGGCGCGGTGGAGCTTGATCCGTAAGGAGATACGGTTCCTACAGCATCCCTGCCGCGCTGACGGTCCCCGGCCCGTCGGAGCCCGCCACGTGGAGGTAGCGCGAGGTCACGAGGACGGAGCTGTGGCCGAGTAGGTCGCGCACGCGGTGCAGGGGCATCCCGCCTTCGATCGCCATCGACGCCGCGGTGTGGCGCAGGGCGTGCGCGTTGATGCGCGCGAGCCCGGCGGCTTCGCAGCATCGGCGCAGGATGTAGTCCACAGATGGGACGGTGAGGCGCTTCGGGCGTTCGCGCAACGACGTGAAGAACGGCGCATCCACGGGCGGTCGCCCGTCCACAGCATCGCGCCGGTAGGCCCGTATCGCGTCGGCCGCGGGACCCGAGAGGGGCACGAGCCGGACCTTTCGGCCTTTACCGTTCACGCGCAGGACGACTCGGTGGCTCGTGGACTCCACATCGCCGTGGGAGAGCGCGCACACCTCGCCCGCGCGTAGCCCGCCGACGCCGAGGCACACGAGGATTGCCAGGTCTCGCTTGCCGCGATGCGACCGCCGGTCGGGCGCCCGGAGCAGCTTTCGCAGGTCACTCGCCGACAGGATGCGCGGCGCGAACCCGCTCGTCCCCTTCGGCGCACGGAAGCCCCGTGTGGGGTCGTCGGTCAGGATCCCCTGGTCGTGGGCGCTGCGCAGGTACTTCGCCGCCACCGTCGCCCGCCAGCGCACCGTCGTGGGCGACAGGCCGAGCCCGCGCATGTGGGCCACGTAGCGCTCGACGCAGCCCACCGCCGGGACATCGAGCCAGGCGAGAAATCGCACGACCTCGCGCTCGTACGCCACCCGCGTGCTCTCGGCATCGCAGCGAAGAAGGAAGAGGGGCAGAGCCTTCTGAAGATCGACGCTTCCCCCCGCGCTCATCGGGAACCTCCCCCCGGAAACGGCCCGGCCTCATCGGCCGCGACGAGCCCCCGCTCGCGGGCGTACTCCAAGAACTCGCCCAACACCACCAGCTGCCAGCGCACCATCGACTCCGAAAAACCCCGAGCCCGCAGGTGGTCGGCGTAGCGCTCCAAAACGCCCGGCTCCAACCGGTCCGCCCACCTCCAGAACCGCGTCACCGCCGCCCGGTAGGCCCGGCGGGCCACATCGTGCTCGCAGCGAAGCAGAAAGCGGGGCAGAGCTTCTTCCAGATCAGGACCGCTTCTTGCACCCATGCGTGGGCCCTCCTTTCATCACACATGAACGCTTCAACTCGCAGAAACAGCAAGTCGAATCGGACCTACTTCACGACCCGCAGCTTCGCCTTCCCCCGGTACGGCCGGAACACCTTCGCCCGAAACTCCCACAGCGGGCAGAGCACCTGTCGACACCGCTGCGCCTCCTTGTACTCCCACTCGCTGCACTGCAGACATTTCAAGAACACCGCCGCCCGATAGCTCGTCGGCGCTTCCATCGCCCGACGCCGGTACCGCTCCCGAAGACGCTCCGGGATGCCATCTAGGATCGCTCGACCCGCCGCTTCCACATCCCAATCCACCCCATAGACCCCCTCTCGTTTTTCGCACTCTAGGGTGCGAATTTCGGGCTAACTCCTATCGGGTAGGCTTCCGGTACCACCCTCCTCACGATCGCTCAGGATTCGCACTCTAGAGTGCGACTTTTCGAGACAGAATCGATTCTGGCGGGGACCCGTGACCCCCAACTCCGTGTTTCTCCACAAGTGTCGCTCCCGCGCGTGCAATTCGGACTGATCTCCTTCGGGGTAGGCCTCCGGTACCACCCCTCTCGCGTTCGTTTCCAGATGCACGGATAATCGGCGCATTCTCGAGCGCAGAATCGATCCTGGCGGGGGACCGTGACCCGGGGAACGGCCCGACCAGACCGGCACCCTCACGCCACTGCACCGTCACCACACCCCCGCATACTGGACCGTCAGGCACTTCCCCACGGCCAGGGCGATCGCCGCCGCGTAGTCGTCGTGCGCTCCGCTTCGGTTCGCATGCCCGATGCGCGGACGACCGCCGGGGAGAAGCTCCACCTCCAGACCGCGCAGCTCCCGAAGGCTCTCCTTGTGATCCAACAACTCGATCCGCCTCTCCACGATGTGCGAGCGAAGGTTCGCGTAGAGGTCCGCTTTCGACTGCAGCGTGAACGGCACCTCCTCGAACTCGATTCCCGCCTCCTGAAACGCGTGCTTCAAAGGCTCCGCGCCGAACTGGTCCCCGTACACCCGTCGCGTCCCATACCGGTCCAGCGTCGCGCGGATCTCCGGGATCACCTGGCCGAGACGCACCGGCTGCTGCCGAGTTCCCTCCCAGCCCGCGAGGTAGTCCACGACCAACTTGTTCTCGCGCGACTCCTTGTGCGCGACGGCGAATGTGAAACGATCGCCTTTGAACGCCGCGTCGATGGCCGCCTCGTAGCTGTGGACGCGCGGCTGCGGGAGGACCGACGTTCGCCCCTCCACCACGCATGCGGCGATCGCCTCCGCCGGGATGTACGCGCTCACCGCTTCGGCGAACTCCGCCCCGTACTCGCGCCGGTACGTCTCGGGATCCCGCCTCTTCTCGTTCTCGAGGAAGCGCCTCGGGACCGTCGGGTTCATCAGACCGGTCGGCGCGTGCCACACGAGGACCTCACGGTCCTTCTTGCGACGGGTCCACATGTCCCATAGGACTCCGTTCATCGCGTAGGGCGACGAGGCCAGCACGAGCTTCGCGTTCGGGAAGGTCGCCATCGCCGGACGCACGGCACGGAGCACTTCCACATCGGGATTCGCGTAGCCGTCCTCCGTCCACCAGAAGGCGATCTCGTCACAGATGCACGCCACCACCGAGAGCCCACGGATCGACCGAAAGCTCGCAGGGTAGATCCCGATCGTAATCCGGTTGTCGAGATCGATCTCATGGGAGCGCACGGACTCCACATGGCGGGAGAGGATGGGGCTGCGCGTGATCTTCCCCTCGATGTACCCGCGCACCACTTGCGCCTGACGCATGTTCTGCGCAAGGAGCAAGACGATCCCGCGCTCGCCCGCCGAGAGCTTGTGCTGCCGGAAGAAGGCTTCGTAGATCGCCACGTTCGCCGCGATCTTGTCGCTCTTCCCCGAACGGCGCCCGCAGATGAACGCCGCCTCGCGATGCTCCCTCGGGTTCCTCGGCGGATGACCCGTGCACCGACGGACGATCGACTCCTGCTCCCGCGGAATCGTTCGACCATAAAGCGTCCGAAGCCCCGCCTCCTGCGCAGGCGACAACACATCCCCCAGAATATTCGGGTCGCGAATCGCCGCGATGATGTCAACCGTCCGCGCCATCCCCGCCCTCCGGTTCCTTCGCCTCTTCCGCCTTCACGGCCAAGTACTCGGAAAGCGTCGGGGCCGTCGGCTTCCCCACACGCCGCTCCGCAATCGCCTGGCGGAACTCACCGACCGAGCGCGACAACGCGTTCTCGACCGTGGTCAGACGCTCCGCCACGTTGCGCATCTCCCCTTGCTTGAGATCCAAAAGACCCACGACCTTGAGAAAGTTCTCGATCTGCCACAGGCGGGATCGCAGCCGCACGATCTGCTCGATCCGAATCCGGTCCGTCGCCGTTGGCGGCACCCCCGTCGCCTCGCTCACCTCCGTGATCAGCTCGTGCGCCCACCCCACCTGACGCGCCGTGAGGATCGGGCAGATCAGGTGTTTCTTGCCGGTCTTGCACGAGAGGGGATGCCGGTGGTCCTTGCGCTTCACGTGGTAGAG
>VGJL01000091.1 GCA_016867495.1 Candidatus Eisenbacteria bacterium
CCTACCTCCCGCTCGGTGACCCGGCCACGCCCTCGGTGGCGATCCATATCGCCCAGAAGCAGCAGACTGCGGGGTTCTTCACGATGCCGCTCGATCTGGAGATCTCGCTCGATGGGGGAGGCGCAGTTCGAAAGAGGATCTGGAACGATCCGGATCACCTCGACTTCGAGTTCGAGCTGGACGGGCCGGCCATCGGCGTTACGGTCGATCCCAACAGCTGGGTTCTCTGCCACCGTGAGACGGCTCCGTACGGCCTGAACATCACGACCACCGATCTTCTCGACGGCGTCGCGGGACAACTCTATGCGGCAACCCTGGTGGGACGCGGGGGGAATCCGCCCTACGCGTGGGAGGCCGACCGCGCGAGCCCGCTGCCGGACAGCCTGGCGCTCGATCAGGCGACAGGAGTCCTGAGCGGATCCGCTCCCGACAGCGGCGTCTACGCCTTCACGATCAAGCTGTGGGATCGGCTGGGGAAGATGGATCGCCAGTCGTACCGCTGGGCCGTGGGGACGGAGCCTCCGGACACGACCTTGATCCCGGAGCCCGATGATCTTGTCTTCACCGTGGGCCCCAGCCCCTCGCGAGATCGGATCGGTTTCGTGATCGACGGTCCCGGATCCGACAATATCGAACTGGACCTCTATGACGTGGGCGGGCGCCGCGTCCGCTCGATCTGGTCCGGGCCCGCACCGTCCAGGAAGTTCTCGTGGGACGGCAAGGACGACTCCGGCCAGCGCATGGCCTCGGGCATCTACTTCCTGCGGCTAAAGACCTCGACGGGACGGACGATCAACCGCCGGATCGCGTGGATCCCGACGTAGGGCGTTCCTGCTCGACGCGGAAGCGCCTGAAGAAGATCCAGAACAGCGAGGCCGCGGCCAGGTAGAGCCCCATCGTCCCGACCATGTTCGGCGTGAATCCGTAACGCTCGATCAGCCATCCTCCGAGCGGCGCCGTGACCATCCACGAGAGGTTCCAGGCGAGCATCCGCAGGCTGTTCGTCGCGGTCTGATGATCGGCCGGCACGATCTCCATCGCGAAGGCCGAGGAGACCGGCTGGTTCATGTTCATCAGCGCGCCGCGAAACCAGAAGGCCAGGACGGCGAGCCAGAGCCGGTCCGCCAGGGCCAGGATCAGAAAGAAGGGGATCGACAGGAGCTCCGTCGTGACGATCGCCCGCACGTGATTGAGCCTGCGCGCGAGGAGCGGACCGAGAAGGAATCCCGCCATCATCAAGATCTGCGCGACCGCGTAGAACGACCCGATCTGCTGCGGATCCTGGTCGAATCGGTCGCGGAAGTAGAGATTCAGGAAGGGAATCGTGAGCCCGGCGCCGCATCCCACGAGAAAAGACGGCAGGCAGATCTTGCCGAGCAGCCGATAGTCCCGCGCCAGGACGTACGCGCGCCAACCTCGGCGCTCCGCGGTCGGGGGGGCGCTCCGGATCCGCGCGAACGGGATCACGGCGAGAGCGGTCAGGAAAGCCACGCCCGAGAGGGCATATCGTAGGCCCAGGACCTCGCTGCCGAGGTGCTCGGCGATCCGTTTCGCCGCCAGCCCCGCCCCGAAGGCGCTCAGCACCGTCGCGAGGGTCTCGACCGCGGAGGCGAAGCCGAACAGCTCCGTCCTCTGCTCCGCCGTGCTATTGCGGACGAAGAACGGCGCCGCCGCGACCCAGTGGACCGTGAAGAGCATTCCGGTCGCCATCGCCGCGAAGATCAGAACGCCGGGATAGGGCAGCAAGAGCTGAACGAGGAAGGCCCCCGCGAATCCGGCCGCGGCGAGCATGAAGACCGACTGCGCGCTGAAGCGGTCGATCCAGAGCGCGGCGGGGATCGAGATCAGGACCATTCCGAGGCTTCCCGCCGATAGGATCCGGCCGATCGTCGCCTCGCCCATCCCCAGCGTGCGGAAGTAGAGGTTCATGTGGACCCAGAGGCTCCCGTGGCCGAGCCCCATCAGGAAGGTCCCGATCAGATAGAGGCGGGCGTTCCGCGAGAGGGTCCGGCTCGAGCGCCAGAGATGTCCGAACGCGGTCACCCGCCCGCCGCTATTGCTTCTGCCCGATCTCCCGGAAGAGATCCTGAAGCTTCGCGGTCGATGCCGCGTGAACATCCTTGTGCAGACTGTTTCCGTGCGCGTCCATCGTCACGACGACGGGAAAGTCCTCGACCTCGAGCTCCCAGATCGCCTCGGGGCTGCCGAAGCGCTCCAGCAGATAGACGCCGCGGACCTTCTTGACCTTCTCGGCGAGAACCTGCGCGGCTCCCCCGATGGCGTGCAGGTAGGCGCAGCCGTGCTCGCGGCAGGCCGCGAGGGTCGAGGCGCCCATCCCGCCCTTGCCGATCACCCCACGCAGGTTGTACTTCCCGATCAGGCCTCCCTGATACGGTTCCTCTCGGATCGAGGTGGTCGGCCCGGCCGCCTTCACAACCCACTCCTTCCCTTCTTTGACGACCACCGGTCCGCAGTGATAGATGATCGAGTTGGAGAGATCGACAGGCGGCGGATTCCCCTCGTGCAGGTACTTATGGACCGAATCGCGTCCTGTGTAGAGGATGCCGCAGATGTCGATGATGTCCCCGACCTTGAGGGCCCGGATCTTATCTTCGGTGAACGGCGCTTCGAGTCTCATCATTCGCTCCTTTGCCTGGGCGATAGGTGTTCGCCTGAGAGGGACGTTGCGCGAGTCCCGTCAATAGAGCCACTGACGGATGCGGCCGCGCGCGTCGAGGAGAACTCCCTGACGCCGGTAGGCCCAGCACATGTACGAGACGGTCACGAAGAAGGAGGCCGGCAGCCGGTCCAGCGCGCCGACCTTGCAGCCCAGCAGGGTCGTGCCGCCGCCGAATCCCATCGGGCCGATGCCCAGGGCGTTGGCTTTCTCGACAATCCGCTTCTCGAGCGCGGCCAGGACCCTGTTCGGGTTCCTGTCGTCGAGCTTGCGGAGGAACTGCTCCTTCGAGTGGAGGTAGCCCGTCGCCCGATCGCCTCCGATCGTGACGCCGAGGATCCCGGGGCCGCATCCCTTTCCCTGAGCCTGGTTCACGGCATCGAGGATGCACTTCTCGACGCCGGCAAGATCCCGGTCGGCGCCCATGCGCGAATCGGGGAGGGAGTACTGCGCGCCGACGTTCTCGCACCCGCCGCCCTTGAGGATGAGGCGGAGGTCGATGCCCGCCTTCTTGCCCTGCTCGAAGTGGTAGCTGGGACTGCCGGGGCCCAGGTTGGTCCCGCTGTTCTTGCCGGTAAGCGAGTCGACGGAGTTCTGGCGAAGATAGCCGACCCTTGTGGCCTCGCTCACGGCCGCGTCGGCGGCCGCCTTGAAGGCGGCCTGGTCGAATCCCTTCGGAGCCGTGACGAAGAAGAGGATCGATCCGGTGTCCTGGCAGATCGGCTGGCTCTTCGCGCGGGCCAGTTCGAAGTTCTCCTGGATGACACCCATGGCGTAGTGGCCGGTCGTGCCCTTCACTTCCTTGCGCCGCCCCCGGATGAGGGCGGTCGCGACGTCGTCCGGCAACTCCGCCGATGTCTTTCGTACCAGCTCCAGCAGGGACTGCTGCAAGGCGCGTCGGTCCATCGTTACCTCCTGGCGAGAGGGTTCCGCGAGCCTCGCGGAGCGCCCGCTCGCCTCTCAGACTCGGTCATACCCATCTATCGGGGCGGTCGGACTCCGACCGCGCCCCGGACTTCCTTCATCGTGCGCTCAGCCAGCTCTCCGCACTCCCGCGCCCCCCGCTCGAGCACATCCTCGACCGACTCGGGTTTGGCCCGGAGGCCCGCGGCCTTCTCCTGGATCGGGGCGAGGACGTCCATCATGTTCCGGTGGAGGATCTTCTTGCAATCGATACACCCGATCCCCGCGCTGCGGCAACCTTGCGCCACCTCCTCCTGATCCCGATCGGGAGAGAAGCTCTGGTGGAGGGAGTAGATGTTGCAGACTTCGGGCGTGCCCGGATCGGAGCGGCGCACCCGCGCCGGGTCGGTATAGGCCGGGGCGAGCTTCTGCCATACCGCCTTCGAGTCCTCCAAGAGGCCGATGTAGTTGTCGAGCGACTTGCTCATCTTGGTCTTGCCGTCCAGGCCGAGAATCCTCGCGCCCGTCTGCGGGACCAGTTGCGCCGGCTCGGGGAAGATCTCTCCGAAACGGGCGTTGAACTTGCGGGCGATCTCGCGGGAAAGCTCGATATGCTGGATCTGGTCCTCGCCGACCGGCACGGCCACCGCCTTGTAAAGGAGGATGTCGGCGGCCTGGAGGACCGGATAGGTGAAGAGTCCGGCATTGATGGACGCTTCCGCCTCCACGCGCTGGGACTTCTCCTTGAATTGCGTCATCCTCGAGAGATCGCCCATCGGCGTGACGGTGTTCAAGATCCATGCAAGCTCGGTGTGTTGTGGGACGTGGGATTGAACAAAGAGCCGACATCGCGAGGGGTCGAGCCCGGCGGCGATATTGGTCACCGCGGCGTCAAAAGTGCGGCGGGCCAGAAGCTCCCGCTCGTACGGCTGGGTCAGCGCGTGGTAGTCCACGATGCAGTAGATGCTGTCGTGGGAGTCGAGCATGCGGACCCAATTGCGAATCGCCCCGCAGAAGTTCCCCACGTGGATGTCCCCGCTGGGCTGAATCCCGCTGAACAAGATAGGCTTCAAGTGACGACCTCCCTCCGGTTGGAGCGCCGCGAAGATCAAGTATGGATGGAAGTCTAGACGAGGGGGGCGGGATCTGGCAAACGCTGCCGCCCGCAAGGGAACGGGCCCGGGTGGCCCCCCCGAAATCCTGAGGCCTACCCGGGCCTTCGTCCCTACATCTCAGACGGATCGGCTCTTCAGCTCACCGCCTTCGCGATCACCTTTGCCAGACGATCGAACTGCGCGAGCGTCAACCTCGGATAGTAGTGAAGCACCATCTGACGGAAGGCCTCCTGGAAGGCGCCGCTGGCCGCAGGAACGCGGATCGCGCGCGCGGCCACCCGCCGAGGCCTGCCCCGCTTGCGGGGACGGTGAGCCACCTTCGCCATCGGGGCCACCATCTTGGCCGCCTTCGCCCTTCTCCTCGGGGCCACCGTCACGGCCTTGACCGGAGCGGCGACCATCGGCCTTCTTCCGCGCGGCCGCCGGATCCCGGCCTTGCGCGCCTTCGCGTTCACGGTCGGAAGGGACACCTTGTGCCTTGCGGCGATCTTGCGATAGCTGAGGTTGCCCGCCCTCAAATCCGCGATGATCGCAGCCTCGCGGGCTTTCAATGCGACTTTGTCGAGGCGCTTCGGGCGCCGTGCCTTGACTCTCTTCTTTGTAGGCATGTTGGACACTCCCATACTCAGCGAAGCGATCCGCCTCGCTTGGACCTGTGCACGGTGGTCCGACATTCGTGCGGACCTCAACAACCCCGCGCAACGTGAAGCGCGCCGTCTGCGCGCATTCCTGCGTTCAGTGACGCATTGCAGGCAGTATTGGCGCGCTTCTCGCTTCTGTCAAAGGAAAAAGGGACGGATTTGTACAATGAGCGCCTGTCGCTCGCGAGGCGGACTGCTTGGCGCTCTTCGGGGGATTGCCCGGACCTGGGGTTCCGGGGGGCATCGGCTCGACCGGTCTAGGCTCCGGGGCGCTTGGCGGCGACCCCGCCGTCTTCCTCAGCCCCGCGGCGCGGGCCAATTCGACCTTGGCGGCCTTCACTTTTTCTGTTTCTCTCTACTGGAGTCGACCGGCAGGCCGCGGACTGGAGGTGCACTCAAGGTGGCAGCGAAGAATAGGAAGCGGACAGGCGGGGTGCAGCTCGAGGTTGCGTTCGCAGCCCCCGATCCTCCGGCGAGAAGGTCGATGCGGCAGACCCTCCCCGCAGCGAGCGCCGAGCAGAGGGCGGTCGGCGCGGGCGAGGGAGCGGTGGCCGTGGCGGAGCCCCCGGCCCGCCCGCGCGCGGGGCGCTCGGCAGCCGATCTGGCTACCCGCCAGAGGGACATCTCGGTCAGCGAGTTCTTCGCCAAGAACCGCCACCTCCTGGGGTTCGACAATCCATCCAAGGCCCTGCTCACGACGGTACGGGAGGCGGTGGACAACTCCCTGGATGCCTGCGAGGAGGCGGGGATCCTTCCTGATCTGGGAATCGAGATCGTGCCGATCTCGGAGGACCGCTACCGCGTGATCGCGCAGGACAACGGCCCCGGCATCGTGCGCGCCCAGGTCCCGAAGATCTTCGGCCAGCTTCTCTACGGGTCCAAGTTCCACACTCTGAAACAATCGCGGGGACAGCAGGGGATCGGCATCTCGGCGGCGGGGATGTACGGGATGCTGACGAGCGGCCGGCCGATGACGATCCGGACCAGGACGGGGTCCCGGCAGCCGGCCCACCACTTCGAGCTGCGGATCGACACCCATCGCAATCGTCCCGAGATCCTCGAGGAAAGGGAGATCGAGTGGGACGTGGAGCACGGAACGCGGGTGGAGATCGAGCTCGCGGGGACCTACAAGCGAGGGCGGCACTCGGTCGAGGGATACTTGCGGCAGGTCGCCATTGCCAATCCTCACGCGCGGATTGTCTATCTGCCCCCGAGCTCGGACGGGACGCCGGAGCCGATCACCTTTGAGCGCGTGAGCAACGCTCTCCCCCCCGAGCCGAAAGAGATCCAGCCGCACCCGTATGGGGTAGAGCTGGGCGTCCTGCTCAAGATGCTCAAGACCTCGGAGGCGAGGAACCTCCGCTCCTTCTTGCAGGCTGAGTTCTCCAGGGTGTCGCCGCGCGCGGCCGACGAGATCGCGAAGCTGGCCCAGATCGGCCCCTCCACGAAACCGTCGAAGATCGCGCTGGACAGCGCCGAACGGCTTCACAAGGCGATGAACCAGGTGAAGCTGATGGCGCCGCCGACGAATTGCATCGTCCCGATCGGGGAGAAGCTTCTGGAGCAGGCGCTCATGGCGGAGGTTCAGGCCGACTTCTACGCCGTCGTCAGCCGGCCGCCGACCGTCTATCGGGGGAATCCGTTTCTCGTCGAGGCGGGGATCGCCTGGGGCGGCGATCAGCCCGCCGAGGAGCCCGTCACCCTCTACCGCTACGCCAATCGCGTTCCGCTGCTCTACCAGCAGTCCGCCTGCGCCATCACCAAGTCGGCGATCGGCACGGACTGGAAGAACTACCAGGTGACGCAGCCGAGAGGGGCGTTGCCGGTCGGTCCCGCGGTTCTCCTCGTGCACATCGTGTCCGCGTGGGTCCCGTTCACGTCCGAGAGCAAAGAGTCGATCGCGCACTACCCGGAGATCCTGAAGGAGATCCGGCTCGCGCTGCAGGAGTGCGGGAGGCGGCTCGCCCTGCACATCAACAGGACCCGGCGGGCTCACGAGGAAGGAAAGAAGCGCTCGTACATCAAAAAGTACATTCCCCTCATCGGAGTCGCCCTGCAGCAGATCCTGGCTCTGACCGACGCCGACCGCGAGCGGACAGTCGCGACCCTGACACAGATCCTCGAGAAGAGCAGGGGCGAGGAGGAGCAAGATCAATGAGCCCCGCCGCAACTCCGCTGCGGACGGCGGCGAGCCGGCCGCTTCCCTTCGTCCCGCCATGGTCGCGTTCGCGGCGCGGGGCTGCGGGAGCGGGTCGGGCCGCGGGTCCACAGGACGACGTCGCCGTGCGCCGGTGGCACCGCGCGCGCTGCCGCTGGCATGATCCCTGCGAAGGACGGATCTCCTCGCGAGATTCCGACTCCATCGGGGATCGCGGCGGCAGATCCGTCGATCGGCGTGTCACGCAAAGCGGGCAGCGATGCGCGCCGGCGCGGATCTGCGCCGCGGGATCTGGAGATCCCCCCGCCGGCGTGAAGACGCGCGCCTGTGCGAATCCGTCCGGCGATTCACGTGGCGCGTTGGGTGTGATGAGGGGGAATCGGAGATGAAGAAGCTCGACACGGGGGTCCTCAAGACGGTCCGCGAACGCAACCGGAAGCTGGATCGCCAGACCGTCGACCTCATCATCTCTACCGCCGCCGAAGTCCACAAACGGATCGGCAAGCGGCAGAAGCCGGACATGAAGTTCCCCGTGCGGTCGCTGGGCAATGTCTCCTACTCCGAGAAGAAGGGATACCTGGAGATCGGGCGCCTCAAGAAGGTCAGGACGCTGACGGTCAACACCGTGAAGACCTTCGCCCAGACCTTGCGGATGATGTCCCTCTCGAAGGAGCTGATCGAGTCCAACGACTTCGCGACGAAGAGGGACGCCTACTATCAGTCCAAGAACTGGGGCGACGCGATGTTCCACGACCAGGTCGAGTCCGACACGGTCATGGACGACATCGAGGCCCTCTTCTCGCAGGGAGAGATCAACCGGGAGCAGCTCCGCTTCATCCCGGACGAGCACGGCGGCGCCGTGGCGGGGGACCTCGTGGTCCTCGACCCCGATCTCGAGACCGGCGAGATTGAGCGGATCGACTGCACGCGGTTCGGGTCCGGAGCCTATTCGATCCCGTCATCGGTCGAGCACCTCGGTTTCGAGACCGAGGCCCGCTTCGTTCTGGCCATCGAGACGGGCGGCATGTTCCAGAGGCTGCAGAGCCACAAGTTCTGGAAGACCGCCTCCTGCATCCTCGTGTCGATGGGGGGTGTGCCGACGCGGGCCACGCGGCGATTCATCCGCCGCCTGGCCGACGAACGAAAGCTCCCGGTCTATGCCTTTGTGGATTGCGATCCATACGGGATCTCGAACATCTACCGGACGCTCAAGGTCGGGTCGGGGAACGCCGCGCACATCAACCAGTTCTTCTGCGTGCCCCACACCCGCTTCCTCGGAGTGACGCCGCAGGACATTGTCGACTACAAGCTGCCGACCCACCCGCTCAAGGAAGTCGACATCAAGCGGGCGCGCGACGCGATCAAGAACGATCCCTTCTTCCAGAAACACCGCGAGTGGCGGCGCGCGATGGAGAAGCTCCTCCAGATGGGCGTGCGCGCGGAGCAGCAGGCGCTGGCCAAGTGGGGACTGAACTACGTGATCGAGGAATACCTCCCTGCGAAGCTCTCTCACACAGAGCGTTTTCTCCCCTGAGATGGAGACGACGGGGCGCTTCGCCGACCGGTGCGGGCGGGGCCTCCTTGCAGCCCTGCGCTGGCTCGGGCGGCTCTTCGTGGAAGTCTGGGGGGGATGGCACCGGCATCGATGCACCCAGCTCGGCGCGGCGATCGCCTTCTACGGGATCTTCTCGCTCTTGCCCCTCTTGATCCTCCTGACATCGGTGTTCGGATTCGTGCTGGCGTCGTGGGGCGGAGCGGTCTCGTTTAGGGACGGGCTCTCGCGGCTCCTCTCGGACGGCGTCTCCCCCCAGGTCGCGCGCATCGCCGTCGAGGCGCTCATCGCGACCGAGGAGGCCCGCGGCAGACTGGGGCTACTGGGAATCGGGACTCTGCTCCTTGCCGCCGCGGGGGCCTTCGGCCAGCTCGAGAGCTCTTTGCAGGTGGTCTGGGACACGCACGTCACGGACAGGCCGGTGCCGTTCAGGAGGCAAGTGCTGGGCTTCCTTCGCTCGCGGCTCGTCTCCTTCCTTCTCGTCGGCGGGGTTTCCCTCCTGGTCTTCGCTTCGCTCGCGGGGGATGTCTTTCTCGACGCCTTCCGCAGGGAATACGACTTCGGGGGGCGGGCCAACTGGCGTCTCGTGCAGCTCGGGACCGGCCTGTTCGCGGCCGGATGGATCGTGACCCTCCTTTACCGGCTGCTGCCGGCGAAGAAGGTCCCCTGGCGCGCCGCTCTGGTCGGCGGATGGCTCACGGCCGGGCTATGGGAAGCTACGAAACAGCTCCTGTCGGCATATGTGCGGCATAGGGATTACACCCGCGCCTACCCGTTGCTCGGATCGGCCCTGGCGATCCTGCTCTGGGTCTATTTCGCGGGGCTCGTCTTCCTCTTGGGAGCCGAGGTCGCCGCGGGAATCACCCGCATGATGGCGAAGAGGCGCTAGCGGAACAGCGAGCGGATGCGGCCCCAGGTGACCGACCGCGTCGGGATAACGATGCCGTCGCGCACGTCGATGCAGTCGACCTCCGCCGTGCCGTAGACGAGCATGACGATCTTCAGAGTGTAGTTGCCCGCCTCCAGACAGTGGATCTTCCCGGACTGGACCCAGTCCCAGGGGGAGATTCAGGAGACGCCGCTGCCGGGGGGGCTCGACGACGTGTCGGCGGAGGCCGTGGTCGCCGGCGGGTCGGGGATCCAGTAGACCGCATAATCGCGGACCAGATCCAGTTGCCCGCGATTGCGGAGCGAGTCGCTCA
>VGJL01000092.1 GCA_016867495.1 Candidatus Eisenbacteria bacterium
GATCCGGCGCTGGCCGTCCTATCGCCCGGCCTGCCTCGGGCGCGCGCGGGGGGAAGGCTCGAGGGCGCCTTTGTGGCCGCCGCCGATGAGCCGCAGGCGTCCGCGCGACTGCTCGACGGATGGTTCGAGGGGCTCGGTTCGCGCATCGAGCCGATCGCGCTGGAAGGAGAGCTTGCGAGCCGGGTCGTCCGCCTCGACAGCCTGCGCGTCGGACAGCCGGGACATGGAGTCTCGGGCCATGGCGCATGGGAAATCGATGGAGGGGCCTTGCGAGGGCGGTTCCGCCTCGAGGGGGCCGGGCTCGAGGATCTCGCCCAGCCATTCCTCGAGCCGGCGATCGGGGGAGAAGTGTCCGGGACGGTGATCCTAGGTGGAACGGTTGCTTCTCCGCGGCTGCTCGCCTCTCTCGATGCGACCGACTTCCGGATTCTCGAAGCGAGGGCGGGCCGTGTCGCCGCCGACAGTGTCGTCGTTGCGCTCTCGCCTCTGCGAGTCCGCGGGAAGGCTCTGGTCGAGCAGGCCGACATCTTCGGTGTGCCGGCCGACAGCGCCGGCTTTCTGGTCGACTGGGACAGGACCCTCAAGGTCGATGCCTGGGCTCTCCTGGATACCCTGTCCCTCGCGGCGAGCGCCGATATCATTCCTACCGACCCCGGATCTCTGACGATCGACCCCCTCGTCCTGACGCCGGGCTCCCTTCCATCGTGGCGCGCGAGCCGACCGGTGCGGCTCACCTGGGCGCGCGGTGGCGTCCGGATCGAGGAGGCGGAACTCGCCTCAGCCCATGGGCGGGCGCGGGGTGGCCTCGAGATCGGCCCAGAAGGTATTCCCCTGCGGGGGGCGCTCACGATCGAGGATTTCGACCTCGACCTCGTCAGGCGCGGGCTTGAGCTTCCGGAGTCGATGGTCGCCGGACGCATCGATCTCGAGGCGAAGGTCGCCGGGTCGATGGAGCGACCCGAGTGCGACGCGACTCTGCGGGGAACGGAGATCGTCGCGGCCCGATGGCCGATCGGTCCGCTGCGATCACGCCTCGCTCTCGAGGCCGGGGGCGAGCTCTGCATCGACTCGCTCGATGCCGGCGTCGGAGGCGGCCGTGGGAGGCTTCGCGCCAGGAATCTCTCGGTTCTCGCGCCGGTGCCCTTCCCCCAGTTCGTGGAGTCGATCCGCGATTCCATGTCGGCAGTTCTGCGCGGGACCGGAATCTCCGGGAGCCTCTGCGTCGAGGATCTCTCGGTCAGGAGGCTTGTCCGCACCGGCCTCGAGTCGGTTCCAGGAGGGGGCAGGACGCTCCTTCTGGAATCGGTCGATCCGATGACCGCCCGCATCCGCACGGTGGGGGTGGGAGACAGCGCGGAGGCGGTCGCCGTGGAGGACGCGATCGACGGCGAGATCGGCCTCGCCCTCACGCTTGGAGGGGCCATCGTCGCGCCGCGCGCGAAGCTGAAGGGCAGGATCGATCGTCTCCACCTGTACCAGGCGGAGGCCGACTCGCTGCTCTTCGGTTTCAGTTATGTCCCCCAGGACCTGACCCTCGACAGCCTGGTCTGGTGCCGGGACGATCAGCGCGCCAGGGCGCGCGGAGCGATGCCGCTGATCCTCAGTCCCGCGATCGGGAGAGCGAGCGTCCCGAAGGATCGACCTCTGTCGCTCGACGCGAGCCTCCCCGTTATCGACCTGGCGATTCTGGGCCTCCTGTCGCGCCAGATCCACGACCCGAAGGGCACGCTCTCCGGCGCCATTTCGCTGCGCGGCACCCCGCGTCGCGCCTGGGCGGAAGGGAATCTTTCGATTCGCGGGGGTGAGATTCGACTCCCCAAGAGAGAGGAGCGGCTCCGGGAGATCAACGGCGACGTCGTCCTTGACTCGACAGGCCTGCGGATCAGATCCCTCCGAGGCCGGATCGGGGAGGACGGAAGGATCGATGTCGTGGGGTACTGGCGGGACCCCGCAGACTTCAAGTTCGACGCGAAGGTCGATGATGCAACGCTCTATGAGACAGGCCTCTATCACCTTCGGGCGAATGGGGATCTGAGCGTTTTTCCCGTCGAGGAGGCCGGCGGCTCCTACCCCTTGATCGTCGGCACCGTCGAGGTCGAAGAGGGGGCGATCATCGGGGATCTCGCGAAGCAGCAGCCCCCGCCCCCGACCCCAGGAGCCCGTCCGAGCCCCGTGAGGGCGGAGATCGACGTGAAGGCTCCCGGCGATCTCAGGATCTCGACCGCCATCGCTTCAGTTCAGCTGGGCGAAGGCGAGGACCTGCACGTCAGCTTCGCGGATCCCCTCGTGAACGTCAGCGGGCGGATCCGGGTTCTGGGAGGGCGCTACCGGGTCTTCAACAACGTCTTCACGATCACCGATGGGACCGTGGAGTTTCGCGACACGGGGCGGGGGCCGGAGCCGATTCTCGATGTCAACGCGCAGACGCGCGTGCCGGAACGGGGGGGGCTCGGAGAAGCTCCGCAGGAGATCACGGTCCTGATCAACGCGACGGGTCCGGTCGCCGCCCTCAATCTGGAGTTCAGCTCGCAGCCGGAGAGGACCCAGGATGAGGTGATCGAGCTTCTGAGCATCGGCCGCCTCACGGACGCGAGCACGGGGACGGTCGGCGTGACCGATCCCTCCCGGCAGTATCTCTTCACCGAGCTGGTCAGCCAGATCGAATCGCAGATCACACAGCTGATCGCTCCGCTCGAGAAGGTCCAGTTGGAGCCCGGCGAGAGCGCAGGAGAGGCATGGAGACTGAGCGTCAGGCAAACGCTGCTGCCGCAGGTGTCTTTGGCCTACAGCCGCGAGCTCGCAGGCGCGGCGGACCAGGGTGTCAGCCTCCACTACAATCTCCGCGGGCAGCTCTACCTGAACGCCGGCGTGGAGCGGCGGATGGAGACGGGAACTCCGACCGATCGGTACTCGCTTGATCTCAAGCTCCGCTTCGAGTACAAGTAGCGGCTTGCGCGCCGTGGCCCGACCTGTCGGGCCCGCATCGGGTGTAAGGGGCGACGCGCCGCCCGATCCCCACGGAGGGGCTCTGTTGCATCGCGACGATTCGGTGTCCGCAATCCTCGAAGGGCTCAACGAGATCCAGGCGCGCGGCGTCGCCCATGGGGAGGGGCCGCTTCTCATCCTCGCGGGCGCGGGAAGCGGCAAGACCCGCGTCCTGACGAGCAGGCTGGCGCATCTGGTCGCTGCGCGGGGAGTGGCTCCCGACGCCGTCCTCGCCGTCACCTTCACCAACAAGGCCGCGGGAGAGATGCGCGTGCGCGTCCAGAAGCTCCTTGGACCGACCGCGCAGGCGATCTGGATCGGGACCTTCCACTCGATCTGCTTGAGGATCCTGAGGAGGCACCAGGAAGCCCTCGGCTTTCGCGGGAACTTGACCGTCTTCGACGCGGACGACAGCCTCAGCCTGATCCGGCAGATCCTCAAGGAGTCGGGCAAGACCGACGATCCGGTTCGGGCCGCGGACGCGCGGTCGGCGATCTCGCTCGCGAAGAACAGGATGATCGATCCGGAGCGCCTCGAGTCGGAGTCGGCCGGGCCGGGCGGGCGACGGATCGCGCGTCTGTGGCGCCTCTACGACGCTAGGCTCCGCGAGCAGGACGGCGTCGACTTCGATGATCTTCTGCTCCTGGCCGTGCGCCTGCTCCGCGAGAACAGGTCGATCGGCGACGCCTATGCGCAGCGCTTCCGCCACATCCTCGTCGACGAGTACCAGGACACCAACCGGGTCCAGCTGGAGCTTGTGCGGCGCCTGGCCGAGCGGCACGGGAACATCTGTGCCGTCGGGGACGACGACCAATCGATCTACAGGTGGCGCGGGGCGGATGTCACGAACATCCTCGGGTTCGAGCGGCATTTTCCGGGGACTGCCGTCTTGAGGATGGAACAGAACTATCGATCGACCAGGCGGATCCTCGATGTCGCCAACGCGGCGGTCCTCAAGAACGCCGGCCGCATGCCCAAGACGCTGTGGACCGAGAACGAGCCCGGGGAGGCCGTCCGCCTCTTCCTGGCGGAGGACGAGGAACAAGAGGCCAGGCATGTGGCGCGCAGGATCAGGGAGGAGGTCCGCGGGGGGGCTTCCCTGTCCCATCTGGCAGTTCTCTACAGGACGCACGCCCAGTCGAGAGCGATCGAGGAGGCCTGCATCCGGGCGGAGATCCCCTATCGCGTCCTCGGAGGGATCGCCTTCTACCAGCGCAAGGAGGTGAAGGACCTCCTGGCCTATCTTCGGCTGCTCGCCAATCCGCACGACGAGGTCTCCTTCCGGCGGGCGGCGCTGGCTCCGCGCCGCGGCGCCGGCGAGATGACGATCGATCGCATTCTCTCGGAAGCCCGCGCGAGGGGCGTCGATCTGCTCACCGCGTGCGAGCGGGCGCGGGAATGGGGAATGGAGGGGCGAGGATTCGCCGCGCTGGCCGATCTGGCTGCCTATCTCATGACGCTCGTTCCTCGGATCGATGAGAAGCCCCACGTCCTTCTCGAGGAGATCGCGCACCAGATCGGGTACAGGGAGTACCTTCGATCGCAGTCCGAGGCCGAGTGGGAAGATCGCTTCGCGCACGTGCTTGAGCTGATCGAGGGAGCCAGGGGGTACGAGGATGCGGAGGAGAGCGCCGGGGTCGTCGACTTCCTGGAGCAGGTCGCCCTGTACGCGCAGAGCGACAAACTCAGGGATGACGAGGAGCGGGTCACTCTGATGACCGTGCACAACGCCAAGGGTCTCGAGTTCGACGCCGTGCTCGTCACGGGCCTCGAAGACGGGCTCTTCCCCCACATCTCCTCCCTGACCGATCCCGAAGAGCTGGAGGAGGAGCGCCGCCTCTTCTATGTGGCCGTGACCAGAGCCCGGCGGACTCTCACGCTCACCGCGAGCCGTTCCCGGCGCCGCATCAATCGAATGGCCGGCTCGGACCTCAGCCGGTTCCTCTCGGAGATCCCCGAGGAGCTGCTCGAGATCGAAGGCCGCCTTCACGCCGCGACCGCCAGATTCCCGGCGCGGCGCGCCGCGACGGCGAAAGAGCTGCATGAGGAGGCCGCCCAGGACTCGGAGGATGAATGGGACGGCCCGATCATCGCGAGGGAGCCGGCCGCCGCCCGCGTGGCGGGCCGGACTCTCGTGCGCCACGTCCGCTACGGGATCGGGGAGGTGCTCTCGGTCGATGGGGAAGGAGAGAAGGCGCGGCTCGAGGTCCGGTTCCCGGGGTGGGGCACGAAGAAGATCGTGCGTTCCTACCTCGTGCCCGTCGGGAGAGGATGATGCGGATTGTCCCCCGAGCGCCTTGCGGCGGATCCTGCGCGGGGCAGCGATGAGAGGGAGACATGAACGGAGGTTCGCTTGAGCGTCTGGCTGCGCCTCGGGCGTGACCGGATCCGGGTGGAGCTTCTCGGGCGCTGGAGGCGGCCTCCTGTCGTCGCGCCCAGCCGTGCGGCCCTTCGATCTCTCGTGGAGGAAGCCGCGGGGCTCTCGAAGCGCTCCGGCGTCATCGCCCCGGAGGATGTGG
This sequence comes from Candidatus Eisenbacteria bacterium, assembly GCA_016867495.1. NCBI lineage: Bacteria > Candidatus Eiseniibacteriota > Candidatus Eiseniibacteriota bacterium. The sequence goes on from VGJL01000092.1 coordinate 5,505, forward strand.
ATGCCCGCGTGCGCAGGCTCGACGCGGTGGTTCCGGAGGCTCCCTCATGGACCGACTTCTCGATGAGGGCGGCGGCAGCGAAACACGTTCGCCTGGTCGTCCCCGACGCGACGCGCAGGGGGCCATGGATGGAGTGGGCCTACCCCTCGGCGCGGTGGCTCGAGGCCGTGACGCCCAGGGCGATCAGCAGAGTGGTCCTCGTCGCGACGGGCGTGCACCGCCCCACGCTCGCCGAAGGGGTCCGCTTCCCGGCGGGCTGGAGTCTCGCCTTCAACGGCGAGGACGGTTTCGCGGCCCATCGGGAGGCGGGCAGGACGCCCGCCGGCACGCCGGTTCGCCTCCATCCCAAGTGGATGGACGGGGATCTCCGCGTGATCCTGGGCGATGTGAGCTTCCACTACTTCGCCGGCTTCGGCGGCGGCAGGAAGCTCGTCTTCCCGGGGCTGGGTGACCCTGAGGGGATCGTCGCGAACCATCGATTGAGCCTCGACGCGGCGGGATGCCCGCATCGCGCGTGCGCGCCGGGGGCGCTCGCAGGGAATCCGGTCCACGAGGATCTGGTGGAAGCGACGCGGCTCTGTCCCCCTCATCTCCTGCTCCAGATCCAGGACGCTGAGCCCGGCGGTCCCGAGCTCTTGCGGGCCGGCGACTGGATCACGACGCACGAGGAGGGATGCCGCGACTATCTTCACGGCCATCGCATCGCCCACTCGCGCCGGCCGGATCTCCTCGTGTGCGACGCCGGCGGACATCCGCGGGATGCGACCTTCCTGCAGGCACACAAGAGCCTGCAGCATGCGGCGCGATTCCTGTCGGAGCGGGGGCGTCTGCTGCTGGTCGCGGCGATTGACGAGGGGTCGGGCTCCGCGACGCTCGAGAGACTCTGGGGACTCGACGCCGACGAGCTGAACCGGCGCGCGAGGGAGTCGTACGAGATCCACACGCAGACCGCGCTCGCCCTGCGCGCCGTCCTGGATCGATGCGAAGTCGGGATCCTCTGCAGGCTGAGTCCCGATCGGCTCAAAATCCCCGGAATCCGCGTGTTCCAGGATCTGGAGGATGCCCTCAGGTGGGCCGAGGGGGAGCGAGCGCCCCGCCACTGGGGATGGCTCTCCCGCGCCGAGGAGGTGCTGCCGAAGCTGATCGGGGCGGGAAGGCCGGCGGAGGAGGAGGCGGCGACCGCCCGCCTCAGGTCAAAGGAGGAACGAGCGTGAGGATACTGATCGTGGGGTCGGGCGGAAGGGAGCACGCGCTGGCTTGGGCCGTGGCTCGCTCGCCCCTGAGGCCCCGGATCTTCGCGGCGCCGGGAAACGCGGGCATGGGGGAGACGGGCACTACCGTGCCGATCCCAGCGACCGCCCTCGAGGCTCTCGCCGACTTCGCGGAAGCTGCGCGGATCGATCTGACCATAGTCGGACCGGAAGCCCCCCTCGTCGCGGGAATCGCCGACATGTTTCAGTCGCGGGGCCTCAGGGTCTTCGGGCCGGGGACGGATGCGGCGACGCTCGAGGGAAGCAAGGTCGCCGCCAAGGATCTGATGCGCCGCAACGGGATCCCCACCGCCCCCTGCGAGGTCGTGTCGAGCCTGGAGGAGGCGGAGAGGGCGCTGGCCGGGGGCAGCTACCCCAAGGCGATCAAGGCCGACGGGCTGGCCGCCGGCAAGGGGGTCGTGATCGCGCGATCGCGCGAGGAAGGGAACGCCGCCGCCCGCCAGATGATGGTCGAGAGGCGCTTCGGCTCGGCCGGGGAGCGAGTCCTCATCGAGGAGTTCATCGAGGGAGAGGAAGTGTCGGTTCTCGCTCTCTGCAATGGGACCGACTATCTCCTCCTTCCGACGTCGCAGGACCACAAGCGGTTGCTGGACGGCGACCAAGGGCCCAACACGGGAGGAATGGGGGCCTACGCCCCCTTCCCGCGCTGGAATCGAGCGCTGGAGGATCAGGTTCGCCGGCGGATCATCGAACCGACGCTCGCGGCCCTGGACCGACGGGGGAGCCCGTACCGCGGCGTGCTCTACTTCGGACTGATCCTGCGTGATGGATCTCCCTTCCTGCTCGAGTACAATTGCAGGTTCGGAGATCCGGAAACGCAGGCCGTCCTTCCGCTCCTCGAGGGCGACCTCCTTCCGCTTCTGGACGCGATCGCGCGCGGAGAGAAGACTCCATTGCCGGAGCTCCAGGCAAGCAAGGGAGCCGCCGCCGTCGTCGTCTTGGCCTCCGGCGGATACCCCGACGCCTACGCGAAGGGGATGCCCATCAGCGGGATCGAGGAGGCGCGCAAGCGGGCGGGCGCCCTCGTCTTCCATGCCGGGACCAGATCGGCGGAGGGGGAGCCGAGGACGGACGGGGGACGAGTGCTCGGCGTCGTCGGCGTGGGTGAGGATCTCGAGAGGGCCCTCGCAATCGCCTACGAGGGGGCGGCCTTGATCGACTATCAAGGCAAGGTCTATCGAAGGGACATCGGAAGAAGGGGGATCGCGGGATGAGCGGGGAGAGCGGGAAGAGAGCGAAGGGCGGAGGGGCGGAGCGGATCGGATCCCGGGCAAGGCGCGGCACGACCTCGACGCCCGCGCAGGTGGGGATCCTCTTCGGGAGCGAGTCGGATCGAGATGTCATGTCGGAGGCCGCGCGCGTCCTGGGGAAGTTCGGAATCCCCTGCGAGATGAATGTCCTCTCGGCGCACAGGACGCCCGACGAGGCGCGCGACTATGCGCGTTCGGCGCGGGAGAAGGGGATTCAGGTCCTCATCTGCGGGGCGGGGATGGCGGCCCATCTTGCGGGCGCGGTGGCGGCCTCGACGACCCTGCCCGTCCTCGGGGTTCCTCTCTCCGCGGGGACCCTCGGCGGCCTCGACGCCCTGCTCTCGACCGTGCAGATGCCGGCGGGCGTCCCCGTCGGCACGCTCGGGATCGGCGCCGCGGGGGCGCGCAACGCGGCTCTTCTCGCCGCGCAGATCCTGGCGCTCGCGAATCCGGGGCTGCGTAGGAAGCTCGACACCCACAAGAGAGAGATGGCGAGGGGGGCGAAGCTGTAGGACTCCACTCAGCAGGCCCCGGACGTTTCCGGGCGAGCGTGTCGGCCCGATCAAACCGCCCTAGCTCGCCCCGGGCCCCTTCTTGGCTGGCGGCTTGATTCCCGGGGGCAGCATCTGCGTCACGCGCGTCTGCAGATGCGCGTCGCGCAGGGCCTCCAGCATCGCCTCCCTGTTGTCGTAGAGCCTCTTCAGCGGGCGAGGCGCGACATTCTCGAGGACGTAGGTGGTCAGCAGCGGAATCGCGATCGTCGAGTCGCAGTAGGCCACGACGGCGTCGGGGAGCCTGGTCGGATCGATCTTGCCCCAGGACACCGCTTCGCTCGGGGTCGCGCCGGAGAGCCCACCGGTGTCGGGGCGGGCGTCGGTCACCTGGAGGAAGTAGTCGTGGCCGGTGTCGGCGATGGAGAGGATCTCCTGCAGATGGGGCTCCGTCTGAAGAACGAAGTTCTTCGGCGAACCGCCGCCCAGGATCCAGACGCCGCTCGTGCCCCGGCGCTTCGCCTCGTAGACGATGGCGGCCGTCTCGTTCACATCTTGATTGGGATCGAGTATCAACCTGTTTCCCGCCAGAGCGGAGGCGGCGATGGTCATCCCGATGGAGGAATCGCCCGGGGAGCTGGTATAGACCGGCACGCCGCACTCGAAGGCCACCGCGAGCAGGCAGCTCTCGCTGATCCCGAGGACCTTCTCGCGTTCCCTCAGGTACTTCCCCACGCCGTGGTGGAACTCCGCGGAGGCCATCGGCTTCTGGAACGCCGGCGCGGCGACGACTTCCTGGTAGAATCGATCGGTGGCCAGCAGGACATCGTACTCGAACACGATGTCATAGATACGGATGACCCGGTCGGCCCGGAGGGCGACGTCGTCCACGGCCGGGCGCCCCTGATGAAGTGACAATCCGAGCCCGAAATGGGTATCGTGATAGAGGTTCGCGCCGGTCGTCACGATCCAGTCGACGTGGCCGGCTCGGAGGAGCGGGGCGATGCAGGAGATCCCGATCCCGGCGGGGGTCAGGGCTCCGGAGATCGAGAGGCCGACGGTGCCGCCGTCCTGGAGCATCTTCTCCGAGAGAAGGCGGCAGGCCTCCCGAAGGCGTGCCGCGTTGTAGGCGAGGAAGGTGCGGCGGACCAGGTCGCTCACAGAGATGCCTGGACGGACCGGTTCCGGCGCGATGCGCTGGCCGGCGAGGTAAGGACTGCGCTCAGGCATGGATGTCACCTCCTTGCATCGCGTCACGACGCTCGGAGGAAGTCTAGGGGCGCTCCGGCGGGAGGGCAATGCCCGTCGGTCGGCCCGAAGCGGAACACGGGAGGAGGAGCTCGTGGGTGCACCGAAGGAGTCGACGGGAGGGGCTTCCGCTGGCGGATCGCCCCCCGTCTTCAAGCTGAACAAGCGCGGCTCTTCGCCGCGCGTCGTCCAGGCCCTCGTCCCCATTCTCAGGGACGATGGGGTCGTCCTTCTCCCGACCGACACGATCTACGGCTTCTCCGGAAGGTTCGACAGCCCCCTGGCCTGGAAGAGGATTCGGGATCTCAAGGGATCGGACCGATCGGCGCCGATGCTCTCTTTGGTGGCCGGACCGGAGATGGCCTTCCAGTATGCCGAGCCGCCTCACGGGGCTTCCTACGAGATCCTGATCAAGTACTGGCCGGGCCCCCTGACTGCGGTTTTGAGGGCCCGTCCCCACGTTCCGACGGAGTTC
>VGJL01000093.1 GCA_016867495.1 Candidatus Eisenbacteria bacterium
GGCGGCGGCAGCAGAACGGCGTCGCGTCCTGAACGAATCGATCAGCCTGGCGCGGGAGGCGTACGCCATGGCCATCACTTCGCGGGACCGCGTGCGTGTATACGAAAAGGAGATACTGCCCGACGCAGAGATGGCCCTTGCGTCAAGCCTCGCTTCCTATCCAACCGGCGAGATGCGCCTTGGCGAGGTCATTGATATGGAGAAGATGCTGCTCGAACTCGAGATGAGACAGCGGGAGAACATTTTCGAGTACCTGAAGGCAAGGGCGTCGCTGGCTCTCGCGATCGGCGATGGCCGCATTCTGGGGGTAGGCGATGAATAGTGCGCAGCGGTCGGGGTTCTGGCCGAAGGTCTGGCAGTTTGTGAGAATCATGAATGTCCGCCTGCGCTTCGTCTTCTTGATGGTGGCAGTCGGGCTGATCGCGGCGAATCTCGACCATATCGCCAACCGCTGGGAACGGTGGACGCGTCCGAAGCAGGACGTGGGGGCGGCGTCGTCGGAGTACGAGCACTACTGCGGTATGCACCCGAGCGTGGTTCGCGGGGAGCCGAGCAGCTGCCCGATCTGTGGGATGCCGCTCGCGAAGCGGATGAAGGGCGAGGCGGTGGTCCTGCCGGAGGGAACCCTCGCGCGGGTGAGTCTCTCGCCGCAGCGGATCGCGCTGGCCGGGATCGGCGTGTCGGAGATCGGCTATCGACACCTGGAGGCGCGCATCCGCGCCGTCGGGACGGTCGAGATCGATGAGCGGCGGACGGCGAACGTGGCCGCCAGGGTTGGCGGGAGGGTGGAGGCGACCTTCGTCGACTTCACGGGGACCGCGGTCGAGGCGGGCGAGCCTCTCGTCGAGATCTACAGTCCCGAGCTGATTTCGGCGCAGCGGGAGTACCTGCTGGCCCTGAAGCGCGCGGACGAGGAGACGCTTGTCGATGCAGCCAGGGAGAAGCTCAGGCTGTGGGGCCTTTATGACCAGCAGATCGAGGCGATCGCGCGGGAGGGAAGGCCGAGGGAGACGATCGTCATCCGTTCTCCCGCCGGTGGGATCGTCACATCGCGCGATGTTGTTCCCGGCCAGTATGTCGAAGAGGGAGCCGCGATGTACGCCGTCGCGGATCTCTCCCGGGTTTGGGTGATCGCCTTCGTGAATGAGCGAGACGCGGCCAGGGCGCGGGAAGGGCAGTCGGCCGAGATAAGAGTCCATGGGCTCGCGGATCGCAGTTTCTCGGGGACGATCGCCTTCCTCTGGCCCACGCTCGATCTCGAGTCGAGGACGCTTCGCGTCCGGATCGATGCGGCAAACCCCGATCTCTCTCTCCGGCCTGGAATGTATGTCGATGTCCTTATCGATGTGACGAAGGCCGAGGAGATGGAGACCGGCGGCACAAGCGGTGCCTCCGTTGCCCGTGCGCAGACAAGCTATGAGTGCTCCATGTGCCCGGAAGTGAGCGCCGACGCGCCGGGAAGCTGCCCGAAATGCGGGATGTTCCTGCAGAAGGTCGTGACGGAGACGGGCGGCGGCGGCGGAGGGGGCAAACGGTCCAGCATCGTCGTCCCCGAATCGGCCGTCATCGACCTGGGCGCGCGCAAGATCGTCTATCTGGAGCGAGAGCCGGGGGTCTTCGACGCCCTGGAGGTCTCTCTCGGCGAGCCGTCGGAGGGGTTCTATCCTGTCGTCTCCGGCGTGCGCGCGGGGGATCGCGTCGTCACCGCCGGCGCCTTCCTGGTCGATGCCGAGAGCCGCTTGAACCCGGCCGTGGCCGGATCCTACTTCGGGGCGAGCGGCGGGGCTCATTCCCATGAGACGCACGGAGAAGAGAGCCGGTCGGAGACGCGCCCGTGATCCAGCGGATCATCGATTACTCGGTCCAGAACCGCTTCGTGGTCGTCGCGATCGTTCTCGCGGTCGCCCTGTGGGGCGTCTATAGCATCGCGCGCACGCCGATCGACGCCATCCCGGATCTCTCGGAGAACCAGGTCATCGTCTTCGCCGACTGGATGGGCCGTAGTCCCCAGGAGATCGAGGACCAGGTGACCTATCCGCTCTCGGTCAACCTCCAAGGGTTGGCCGGCGTCAAGGCGGTGCGCTCGACGTCCGAGTTCAACTTCTCGATGGTGAACATCATCTTCGAGGACGGGATCGACTTCTACTTCGCCCGCGAGCGCGTCCTCGAGCGGCTCTCGGTCGCCGCGACCTTCTTGCCGGAGGGCGTCGTGCCCTACATGGCCCCCGACGCGACCGCGCTCGGCCAGATCTTCTGGTACACGGTGGAGGGGGGCGGGAAGGATCCAGGGGAACTCAGGACGATCCAGGACTGGTATGTCCGCTATCAATTGAATTCAGTCCCCGGGGTCGCCCAGGTGGCGAGCGTCGGGGGATTCATCAAGACCTACGAGATCTCCCTCGACCCGAACAAGCTCCGCGCCTACGGCGTCACGCTGGGCGAGGTCGCGTCGGCAGTCGAGCGCAGCAACTCGGCGGTCGGCGGGAATGTCTATGTCAAGAACGGCGCGGAGTATCTGGTCCGGGGCATCGGCTGGATCCGCGGCATCGAGGACATCCGCAAGACCGTCGTGACGCAGCGCGGGGGCGTCCCGATCACCGTCGGCGCGCTGGGCACGGTCCAAATCGCCGCGCAGGAACGCCGCTCCGTCCTCGAGAAGAACGGCGGAGAGGCGGTCGGCGGAGTCGTCCTGATGCGCTACGGCGAGAATCCGCTCAAGGTCACGGAGCGGATCAAGCAGAAGATCGCCGATCTGGGGCCCGGCTTGCCGGACGGTGTGCGGATCGTCCCCTTCTACGATCGCACCCGGCTCATCAACGAGGCGATGGGGACGGTCACGAGGGCGCTCCTCGAGGCGATGCTGATCGGGAGCATCGCCGTCCTCCTGATCCTGAGCCACGCGGGGAGCGCGCTCGTCGTCGTCCTGACGCTTCCCCTTGCGGTGCTGATCTCCTTCATCCTGATGAGGGTCTTTAACATCCCCTCGAACATCATGTCCCTTTCGGGCATCGCGATCTCGATCGGAATCCTGGTCGATTCCTCGATCGTGATGGTCGAGAACGCCACGCACGAGCTGACGGCCAAGTTCGGGACGGCGCCGGTGCGGGGCGACACGCGGCCGATCGTGGCACAGGCATGCAGGCTCGTGGGCAGGCCGATCTTCTTCTCCATCATGATCATCGTGATCTCCTTCCTGCCGGTCTTCGCGCTGAGCGGGCAGGAGGGGAAGATGTTCCATCCGCTCGCCTTCACGAAGACCTTCGCGATGATCGGCGTGGCGTTGCTCTCGATCACGCTCGTGCCCGCCCTGCTGCCGATCTTCCTGCGGGGACGGCTGCGCAGCGAGGAGGAGAACCCGATCGTCCGCAGCGTCATCGCGGTCTACAGGCCGGTTCTCCAGTTCCTGCTGCGGCACAGGAAGGCGTTTGTCCTCTCCTTCGTCGCGCTGCTGGGCGTCGGGTACATGCTCGCGCGCAATCTCGGGCGGGAGTTCATGCCGCCGCTCGATGAGGGGAGCATTCTCGAGATGCCGGTCACGATCCCGAGCGCATCGGTGCCTCAGGCGGCGGGCGATCTCAAGGTGCGAGACGAGATCCTCCGGACGTTTCCGGAAGTGGAGATGGTTGTCGGGAAGGCGGGGCGCGCCGACACGCCGACCGATCCCGCTCCTCCCGACATGATCGAGACGATCATCAACGTGAGGCCGCGCGATCTGTGGCCGAAGAGAAAGGTCCGCTTCGAGGACGTCGAGCGCGAGGCGCGCGAGGTTCTCGCCATCCTCGAGAAGCGCGGCGCGGTTCTGCCGGCCTCAGCGGACGACAACGCCGCCATGCTGAACGAGGCGTCGATGGACGCTTCGGTCGACGTCGACCGCATCCTCCGGAGGGAAGCCAAGCGCGCGCAGACCAAGTTCGAGGCCGAGCTGGAAGCGGAGCGTATTCAAACCGGGACTGAGGCCGGGACAAAGCTGGGCCCGGCGCGCGGCGAGAAGGAGCGCGACAAGCTGTGGCGAAAGAGAGCCAAGAGCCTCAACTACGAGCTGTCCGACCGCGCTGGTCCTGCGCTTGCGCGCGCGCTGGGTGTGCGGATCCACGAGAAGGCCGGCGCGCGGAGTCTTGCCGCGCGGCAGCTCACGGAGGAGGACTTATCCGCGCTGGAGGCGGAGCGCCTGCCGAGTCTCAATCGCCGCCTCTTCCTCTGGCGCAAGGAGAAGAGCGATCTCATCCAGGAGATGGACTCTGAGCTTCAAATGCCCGGGTGGGGCAACATCTGGACGCAGCCGATCATCAACCGGGTCGATATGCTCGCGACCGGCGTCCGCACGATGGTGGGCGTCAAGGTCTATGGGGATGACCTGTATGGGATCCAGAAGGTCTCCGAGGAGATCGCGCAGGTTCTGCGCGGATTGCCCGGGGCGGTCGACGTCTTCCCCGATCAGATCGTGGGGGAGAACTACCTCGACATCGAGATCGACCGCGAGAGGGCGGCGCGCTACGGCGTGAACGCGGGCGATGTCAACGAGGCGATCGACGTCGCGCTGGGAGGGATGACGGTCACGACGACGATCGAGGGGCGGGAGCGATTCCCCGTCAGGGTCCGCTACGCGCGCGACTTCCGCGCGGACGAGAGGGAGATCGGCGGAATACTCGTGAACGCGATGAGCGGTCCCGCCGCGCCGCACGGCGGCGGGAGCGGGATCATGAATGCGGGGGGCCTCGCGGGGCCGACCCAGATACCCCTGCGGGAAGTCGCGTCGATCCGCGTCGTTCAAGGTCCAAGCATGATCAAGAGCGAGAACGGCCTCCTGCGATCCTACGTCCAGCTCAATGTGCGCGGACGCGACGTCGTCGGGTTCGTGGAGGAGGCGCAGAAAGTCGTCCGCGAGAAGGTGTCGCTGCCGAAGGGCTACTACATCGAGTGGAGCGGCCAGTTCGAGCATCAGATGAGGGCGAAGAAGACCCTGCAGATCGTCTTCCCCGCCGTCATCGCGCTGATCATCTTGATCCTCTATCTCACCTTCCACGATCTCGCGCAGGCGATGCTGATGGTCCTCGCCATACCCGGCGCGCTCGCCGGCGGGGTGATCTTCCAGACGCTCTTCGGCTTCAACTTCAGCGTCGCCGTCTGGGTCGGATACATCGCCGCCTTCGGTATGGCGACGGAGACGGGGATCGTCATGATGGTCTATCTGCGCGACGCGCTCGAGCGCAAGGGAGGGCTGGCGGCGATCCGGGAGGAATCGGAGATCACCGATGCGGTGATGCGGGGAGCGGTGCACCGCCTGCGGCCCAAGCTCCTGACGGAGGGGACCACGATCGTCGGCCTGATGCCTCTGCTGTGGGCGCACGGCACGGGAGCCGAGGTGATCCGCCCGATGGTCGCGCCGGTGCTCGGAGGGCTCCTCGTCGCGGACGAAGTGATCGACCTCTTGCTCCCCGTCCTCTTCCACTGGCTGCAGACGACCCGCTGGAGAAGGACGCGCGCGCGCGCGGCCGCCGCCTCGGGATAGAATGGGGAACATGGAACGAGGCGACAGGAACGGGCAGGCCGGCGCGCGGGGGGACTCCTCGGCGGCGTCTCCCGCGACCGTCCGCCATCTCGCCGTCACGGGGATGCACTGCGCCTCCTGCGTGGCGAGCGTCGAGAAGGGGTTGCTCGCCTTGCCGGGCGTTCTCTCGGCGAGCGTCAATCTAGTGGCGGGAACGGCGACGGTGAAGTTGTCCGACTCCGGTCCCGACGCCGGAAGGTTGATCGCCGCCGTCCGCGCCTCGGGCGCGTTCGAGGCGAAGGATCTCATGATCGAGGGGGCCGAGGACGCGCTCGAGGTCGAGCGCGGGCAGGAACGCGCCGATCTGCGCCGTCGGTTCCTCGCGTCGCTCGCTCTCACGATCCCGATCTTGATCCTGTCGATGCCCGGGATGCTTGGCCTGCACGGCCCGCTTTCGGGGCAGGCGAGCCTGTTCGCGCAGCTCGCCCTGAGCGCGCCCGTCATGTTCTGGTGCGCGGTTCCCTTCTTCCGAGGATTCGTCGCCGCCCTGCGCAGGCGGACGGCAGACATGAACAGCCTGGTCGCGATCGGCACCGCCTCGGCGTTTCTCTACTCCGTCGCCGGAACGCTCTTTCCGCGCGCCTTCCCCATCGCCATGCGGCCGCACGGGACGGTCCATGTCTACTACGAGACTGCCGTTGTCATCGTGACGCTGATTCTGATGGGGCGCTTTCTTGAGGATCGGGCGCGGGGACGGGCGTCCGAGGCGATTCGGAAGCTCGCGGGGCTCCAGTCGCGGACCGCGCGCGTGCTCCGGTCCGGCCGGGAGGAGGAGATCCCGATCGCGCTGGTCGCGATCGACGACGCGGTGCTCGTGCGTCCCGGCGAGCGGATCCCGGTTGACGGAGAGGTGATCGAGGGCGGCTCGGCCGTGGACGAGAGCCTGGTCACGGGGGAATCGCTCCCGATCGAGAAGCGCGCGGGCGATCGCGTGATCGGAGGCACGCTCAATGGGACGGGGAGTTTCACATTCCGCGCGACTGCGGTCGGTCGAGGGACAGTCCTCGCGCAGATCGTGGAACTGGTCCGCCAAGCGCAGGGAAGCAAGGCGCCGATCCAGCGCCTGGTCGATCGCGTGGCGGCGGTCTTCGTCCCCGTCGTCGTCCTGGTCGCTCTCGCCACGCTCGTCGTGTGGCTCGCCGTCGGCCCGGAGCCGCGGCTCGCGCACGCCCTCTCGAGCTTTGTCGCGGTCCTGATCATCGCATGTCCCTGCGCGCTCGGCCTGGCGACGCCCACCGCGATCACGGTTGCCGCCGGGAAGGGGGCGGAGATCGGCGTGCTGGCGAGCTCCGCGGAAGCGCTGGAGCTTCTGGGCCGCTCGACCGCCGTCGTGTTTGACAAGACCGGGACGCTGACGCAGGGGCGGCCTACTCTGGAGAAGGCGCATCTGTTCGGGACGATTCGCGAAGAGACCGCCCTGCGTTTGATCGCTGGGGCTGAGACTCGCTCCGAGCATCCCCTGGCCGCGGCGGTCGTGAGGGCCATGGCCGAGCGGGGGATCGAGGCTCCGCAGCCGGAGGAGTTCGACTCGGTGCCCGGGGGCGGCGTTCTGGCGCGCGTCGCGGGGCGCAAGGTCATCGTGGGAAGCGCGGACTTCCTCGAACGGAATGGCGTCGTCTCGCGCGATGCCGATCTGATCGGGCGGCGGGAAGCGGCGGAAGGAAGGACGCAGGTGTTGGCGGCCATCGACGGCGAACTTGCCGCGGCTCTCTCCATCGCGGATCCGGTCAAGGACGAAGCGGCCGGAGTCGTGGAGGGGCTCAAGTCGCGTGGGTTCATCGTCTCGATGCAGACGGGCGACGCGGCGGGGACGGCTATTGCCGTCGCCGCGAGGCTCGGCATCGATCGCGTGTTCGCCGAGGTTCGGCCTTCGGGCAAGGCCGAGGCCGTCCGGGCGTTGAGAGGCGAGGGGCACCGCGTCCTCATGGTCGGCGACGGCGTGAACGACGCGCCGGCTCTTGCTGCGGCCGATGTCGGGATCGCGATGGGAACTGGCGCCGATGTCGCCATGGAGAGCGCGGGGATCACGCTCCTGGGAGGGAATCTCTCCCGTCTGGTAGCGGCGGTGGACCTCTCGCGCGCGACGGCCCGGACGATCCGCCAGAACCTCTTCTGGGCGTTTGTCTATAACGTCCTCGGCATACCGATCGCGGCCGGCGTCCTCTATCCCCTCACGGGATGGATCCTCAATCCCGCCATCGCGGCCTTCGCCATGGCGATGAGTTCGGTGAGCGTCGTGAGCAACAGCCTCAGGCTGAAGCGCTTTCAGGCCAAGTCGGCCCGAGGCGCTTCAACGCAGGGAAGGAGAATCAAGATGATCGGGAGATCTGGAGTCGGAACGATTCGCATCGGAGCGATTCTGGCCATCGTCGCAACGCTCGCCGTGGCGGGGATTGCCGGCGCGGCCGAGATCGATCCTGTTTCCAAGAAGAAGGTGAAGGACAAGAAGGCGCCGATCGCGGTCTTCCTCGACAAGGTGTACAAGTTCGCGTCTGTGGAGAACCTGGCGAAGTTCCGCGCCGCTCCGGAGCAGTACGCGACGACGACATGCCCCGTGTCGGGAAAGGATGTGCGGATCGCTGACGCGAAAGCCAAGACGCAGTGGGGCGGGCGAACCTGGTACTTCTGCTGCGCCACCGACAAGGAGGCGTTCGAGAAGGAGCCGGAGAAGTACGCGACCTATCGCTGTCCCGCCTGCGGGGGGATCGCGCCGATCAGCATGGGGTCGCCGGCCGTCGGGACCTATGAAGGCAGCGAGCTCCGCTTCTGTTGCGGTGGCTGCAAGGAGGCGTTCGAAGAGGCGCCCGAGGCCTACTTCTCGAGCCTCGTGCCGGAAGGCGGGGTGTCAGCCGCAAGTCCGGCCGGGGAGAGCGGCAAGTGAGCCGCACTTAGGCAGTGTCAGTAAATAAAGTTTACGACGTGCGATGCGGTCGAATGGCGTAGTTCCACTCCCCATGGAAGCGGTTCGGAACGAGCCGCACGGTTGCGAACTCCGCATCGCTCACCTTCCTGCCCACCGGGAAGCGCCGCCGATCGAGCCGACAGGTCACCGTGAGACCCTTGGCGGTGGTCGTTCTCGCGATCAGCTGCACGATCGTCTCGTAGTCGCGAAGCGGTTCGCCCCGCCAGTTCGTGGAGATGAAGGAGAAGAGCCGGTGCTCCACCTTGTTCCACTTGCTCGTGCCTGGCGGGAAGTGGCAGACGCGAACGGTCAGATCGGCCTCGTCGGCGAATGCCTGGAGCTTCAGCTTCCACAGGCGGAGCCGATAGCCGTTGCTGCCGCCGGCGTCGGCCGTGATCAGGAGGCTCCGGGCCCGGGGGTAGAGGCGACGGCCCTCGGCCCGCCACCAACCCCGGATCGAAGCCGCTGCGAACGCCCCCGTGTCGTGATCCGTACCCACGGTCACGAAGCCGGTGTTGCGGGCCAGGTCGTAGATCCCGTACGGGAAGGCCCGCGGCACCTCCGGCGTGGGGAAGTCGTGCACCTGGACCCGTGGCGGTGTCGTGGCGGGCCGCCACGCCCGGCCCGCGTTCTCGTAGTTGCCCACGAGCTCCTTCTTCTTCGTATCCACCGAGATCACCGGCCGGCGCGCCGCCAGCGCCTTGTACACCGCCTCGTTGATGAACCGGAACTGCGCGTCGCGATCTGGGTGCTGCTTCCCTTCTACGGTCTTGCGGGTTCCCTGCAGGCTGTAGTCCATCGACCGCAACAACTGGGCGATCGTCTCATGGCTGACCGGGTGACCCCCCCGCGTCAGCTCCTCGGCCAGGACCCGCGTGCTCTTACTCGTCCATCGCAAGGGCGACTCCGGATCTCCTCGGCTCAGCGGCTCGACCAGGGCATCGAGACGCTCCGCAAGCTTCGGGTCCGTCTCCTCGATCCGCGGCCGGCCCGCTCCCGGGCGCCGCACCCGACCCGCCGGCAGCGGCGCCTCATCCAGTTCGTGCAGTCCCTTGGTGATCGTGACCCGCGAGAGACCACAAACCCGGCTCAACAGCGAAACCCCGCCCCGACCCAGGGCTCGAGCCTCGCCGGCAGCGAACAACCGCCGCGCCCGCTCGTCCAGATGGGGCCACAGCGCGGCTACCTTCTCCCGCAGGGCGTCCACGTCTCCCATCCCATGACAGTAGTACGGGAACGACGTTTCGTAAACCTAATTTATTGACGCTGCCTAAACGTCGTCTGGAATGCTCGCGGCGCCGTTCGCAAGCGCTTGGAAAGCGTGCCTCCCCACCAGTTCCTCCCGTTCATCCGCGTCCAGGGGGAAGTGACCTCGAAGTCGGGGCCATCCTGGACGCCCTTGACGGTGTCGTCGCTCATGAGTGCGAGGCAGCGGACGCCTGTCATTGTCACGAGCTGTGTCCAGTCTGATGACGCTGTGTTGCATCCGATGACATGGAAGATATCAGGGGCAGGAATGCCCTGCTCTGTCCAGAGCCGTTGGAAGAAAACAGGAGTCACGCCGATGCCGAAGAACGCAATCGATTCATCCTACATTCCGCATGTCGCATGTGCCATTCTGGCGATTTGCCGATTCCGCCAACACCTGCAATGGCAATGAGTTCTGTCACTCGTAGTGGATAGCCCTTTCCTCCGCCAACGCCATGAGAATCCGCTTCTCCTCCCGATCGATGGCGCGTAGTCGCTGCAGGTCCGCCCGGAACTCCCGATAGCGCTC
>VGJL01000094.1 GCA_016867495.1 Candidatus Eisenbacteria bacterium
CGGAACAGAGCGGATTGATCGGGCAGGAGTTTACCGTGACGACGACCGACCGCGGAGTCCTCGAGGCGAAGCTGACGAGCGTGAACCCCAACTTCGCCGCGGTCTTCGTCCAGTACTTCCGCGAGTTGGGCCTCAAGCCGGGCGATCCCGTCGCCGTCGCCCTGACCGGCTCCTTCCCCGCATTGAACATCGCCGTCCTCGCGGCGGCCGAAGAGCTGCGACTGGCGCCCATCGCGATCACATCGATCGGCGCAAGCATGTGGGGGGCGAACGACCCGAACTTCACCTGGCTCGACATGGAGAGCCTGCTGATCAAGAACGGACTTCTCAAGACGCGCAGCGTCGCGGCCTCTATTGGAGGAAGCAACGACCGGGGTCGGGGATTGAGTCCCAAGGGACGGAGCCTCCTCAGGCAGTCGGCGGATCGCAACGGAGTCCAGATCATCTGGGAGTCGACCCTGGAGCATTCGGTCGCGAAGCGGGTCGAGATCTACGACCTGGCCGCCGGGCCGCGCGGAGTGCGCGCCTACGCCAATATCGGCGGCGGCTCCGCGAGCGTGGGGACACAGCAGAGCGCCGACCTGATCAGGCCCGGGATCAGCCGCAGCCTCAAGCGCTACAACTGGACGCAACGTGGCGTGCTCCATCATTACGCGGGCAAGCGGGTCCCGGTGATTCACCTGCTCAACGTCGAACGAGTCGCCGAGGATCACGGCCTTCCGATCACTCCGGAGTCGGTCCCGCCCGTGGGCGAAGGGGAGATCTTCTACCGGGAGGCTTACGATCTGCGGATCACGGTCCCGTCGCTGCTCGTCTATCTTGTCCTCTGTTTCGGCGTGCTGCGTGAGCGCCACCGCGCCGCACGCGCCGCAAAACACGTGGTGGCTCCCGTCCTGGTTTCCAGCCCCGCTGCGGAACCGATCGGAGAGAGGAGTGGGGGATGAAGGTCCGGTTTCGTCTTGCCGTCGCGCTAGCGCTCCTTCTCTGCGGCTGCCTCGTCGGTGGAGCCTTTGCCGCGACGAAACGAATCACGCCGCACGCCCATGGCGGCAAGCAGAAGATCTACATCGGATCGAAGTCCTTCACCTATCACAAGGCCTCGAAGCAGATGCCGCTCGTCTTCCGTCTGAAGGGTCCCGCCCCGCTGCGCGTCCTGAGCCGTCATCTTTATGATCCGATGGCCAAGCCCCAGAAAGTCACCTATCGCTTCAATGTCGAGATCGACGGCGTCGTCCTGAGAACCGCGGAGGAAACCGCCGTCGTCAGCAAGCAGGCGCTTCGGGTCGGCGAGGGGCCCGTGGGCACGCTCGAGAAGGCCGTCTTCCAGGTCCCGGCTGGGGAGCATACGGTGAAGATCTATCCGTCGGATCAGGGAGAGACGGTCGCGTTTCGCGTGTATATGGGCACCGCGAAGAAGAGCGCCACCACCTGGATCCCCTTCTCTCCCGAGACCTACGTCCAGGCCGTGAGGGTACACAGCGGGGAGAGGGAGTCGACTTGCTACCGATTCAGCCAGACGGCGCCCGTCGCCTTCACGGTCGAGGGGCCCCTCCGGATCAAGATCGGGACACGTCTCGACTTCGGCGCGGAGAACGGGACGAGCCAGACCTACGGGATCCGCGTCGCGCTCGATGGGAAACCATGGAAGAGCTTCGGGATGAAGTCAAAGGCGAGCCACACGGTCGTCTACCCCGACATGACCGAGGTCACTCCAGGGCTCGAGCGGACCGTGGCCCTCTCCATCCCCGCCGGGAGGCACAAGGTGGAGATCTATCTCGACCGCGCCGCCGTTCCCACGGCGTCTCTTCGAATCCTCGCGGCCCAGAAGGACCTCCGGACGGGACGCGGGACGGGAGGGCGGACGCCGCGGCGATAGAGTCGCCGTCACCGAAGCCTAGCCCAAGAGGTGCTCCGCCAGGATCCTCAGTCCGATCGCGATCAGGACGAGACCGCCAAGGACTTCGACACGCTTGCCCCACGCTACGCCGATGCGCCCGCCCAGCGCCATGCCGAGGGCCGTGAACCCCGCGGCGACGAGCCCGATCACGATCGCGGGCTTGACGATCGCCGAGCCGATCATCGCGAGGGAGAGCCCGACGGCCAGCGCGTCTATGCTCGTGGCGATGGACAGCAGGATCAGCCCCCAGCCGGTCGTCGGATCGGACGACCGGCCCCCCTCCTGAGGGTCATGGAAGGCCCCCCATAGCATCCTGCCTCCCACGACGGCGAGAAGGGCGAAGGCGATCCAGTGGTCCACAGCCGAGATGTACCTGTGCACCGCCCTGCCGGCCGCCCAGCCGATCACAGGCATCAGCGCCTGGAAGAGACCGAAGTGAAAAGCCAGGCGGACGACGTGCCGTCCGCTCGGCGTCCTGAGCGCGAGCCCCGTGACGATGGCGACGGCGAAGGCGTCCATTGCCAGAGCGACCGCGACCGCGAGGAGATCGATCAGGCTCATCCCGAGAAGTATCGCCGTCGCGGTCGGCCCGGTCTAGACGCTTCTGAACTGATCCGAGAAGCGCGCAGGCGCCTCAGAGGCAATCGAACGCTCTAGTGGTACACGCAGAGAATCACGTTCTCCTTCTCGCTGTACCAGCCGTCCTCGCACCCCGAGTCGCCCTGCGTCCCGAGGTCCCAGTAACCCTCTCGATATCCCTGGGACAAGATCCAATAGTAGGTGTGATCGTCATCTGGGCTCTGGCCGGAAGGAGTCACCGTCACGAGAGCCTTGTCCTCATCCTCAAGGTCATCGAACGCGATCTCAACGTAGCCGTCGTTGTCGGTGTAATCGGTCGCCGAGTCCACCTGGCCGACGCCCATCCGCCAGATCACGACGTCGATGCGGGCGTCGCTGAGCCATCCGACAGACCAGCAGCTCTTGACCTTGAGTTTCAAGACGCCGGTCACGCCGGCGTGCCCCTTTTCCGCCAGGAAAGGAAGCCCCGCGAGAAGAAGAATTAGGGAAGCGAGCGCTGACGATCTCCAGAGAATGCTACGTGGCATGATTCCCTCCCATGTGTCGCCTAGATCCTCCCGATCATCGAAACCGCAATCCCCCCAAAGTCGTCACGAGTTCGTCTCGGTCATCTGCTCCCTGGCGCGCAGCTCCAAGCACTCCGCGAGGAGTCCCCGGCACCTGCACTCTCTCGCGATGCAGATCGCCTGCGACAACCGCTCCTCTGCTTCGTCCTTTTCTCTCATCACGATGAGGGCGCGAGAGAGCGCGAGCAGCGCGCGGCCTCGGTGGTAGCCCATTCCCTGCTTCGATAGAATCTCAAGCTCCTCCGCGAAGAGATCAGCGGCAGACTCCGCCATCGCCTGATCCCCGAGCTGACCGGCCCGATCCAGTTGAAGCAGCCCCAGGTGATGGAGGTAGCGAGCGGCGGCGAGCTTGTTGTCGAGTCTTCGGCCGGCCTCGACCTCGCGCCTGAGAAGGTCCATTGCCTCGTTGAGAGATCCCTTTTCCTGAGCGAGGAGCGCCCTCGCCCTCGCCGTCGCCGTTCTCACCGCGGCGCTCCCGCCATCCAAGGTCAACAAGAGATCCTGCGCCCTCTCGCGGACGCGATCCCAGTCGCCGATGTCGAGAAGCGCATCCACGAGGAAGCGGAGGACGTCCGCCTGAAGGACCACGGGGACACCGTCCTGGCCTTCATCGATCGCTCGGACGCTCTCTCGGAGCGCTCCGTTGCGCTCCCCCCGGTGCAGATGGCAGTAGGCGACCAGGAGCAGGACGGGCACGAGCCGAGAAGGCACCTGGCGGACGATCGAGCGGGAGAGGAGGTCTCTCGCCTCCTCCATGGCGCTCTCGATCTGATCGAGATAGGCCCATGACCATGCGCGCTGGATCCGCAACCCGGTCCGCCGCAGGAGGGAAGCGCGATCGCCCGCTTCCTGAATTCCCTCGTCCGCGCACTTGGCCGCCGACTCGAACTCGCCCAGGCGTGTGTGCAACAGCGTGAGGTTGTATCGGAGCTGCGCGGCCGTCTCGGGATCCGATGCGTTCGCGAGAGCTTCTCGCATGATCCCGGCCGCCCTCCCGGGATCCTGGGGAAAGAGAGCGGTCGCAAGCGTCAAGAGGCTCAGAGCCTCTTGATGAAGCCCGCTCCCCCTGAGCCCCTGGACCGCCCGGTCGGCCCGAGCCTTCGCCTCGACCGTCTGCCCGGCCCCCAGCGCGTGCTGTGCCTCGAGGAGGTCGAGGATCGCCCGGCGGATCTCGCTGCGCGCCCATTCGGATTCGCGCAGCGTCGACATGTATCCCGTGAAGGCGCCGTCACTGGGCTGGCTGGCGACTCGATCGGCCAGATACACGAGCGCATCGCCCGCAGCCTCGGGGTCCTGGCCCGCGGCCGCCCTCTCCAATAGGAGCAGCGACGTGCCGGGAGCCACCGACCTGAGGCTCAGCGCGATGGTGACGAAGAGTCGCTCCGCGCTCCAATCAGAGGAGAGCCGAGCGCGGAGTTGCGCCAGACTCTCGAGCGTTACGTCCGGGGTCCAGTCGCGCCCGGGATCGGCCACTCGCGAGACGATCGTCAGCAGATCCGGCCAGCGACGCTGCCGATCCGCGCTCTCCAGGGCCGCCGAGAGCCATCGCCTCGACTTCACCTCGTCTCCTACCCGCCAGGCGATGGCGCATAGATCGAGGACCTCTTCGACGCGGCCGGGATCGGGCTCCCAGTTTGCGTGCAGCCAGCGATCGATCTCCCGGGACTTCGCATGATCCCCACTCGCGGCGGCCTCCCTCAGATCCCGGGTGATGAACCTCAGACGGCCCCCTTCTTCTTCGATCAGAAGAGCGTGATCAAGGATGGCCGGCAAGGCCGCGGAGCATGCGAAGCGATCGAGAAGGCGGCGGATCAGATCGGCGGGGAATGATCGACCCGCATGTGCGCAGATTCGCACGGGCTCCACGAGGTCGCGCGACACAAGGTCGAGGGACGGACCCACGCTCGAAGGTCTCCATCTCGGGATCGCGCGCTCCAGGCGCTCCCCGTCGAGCCTCCACGAAAGGCCGTCCTCCTCGCCGCTGCGACCCACGCAGTGCGCGAACCCCTCCGCGGAGAGCTTCAGGTCTCCCTCGGCGCGCTCGTAGAGCGCCCGGGCGAGCATCTCGACCGGCCCGCTCCTTGCGCCCAGGCTGGCGCCAACGATTTCGCAGAAGCTCTCGAAGTCAATACAGGGCAGGACCAGCCTCTTCCAGCGTGGAGCGCCGACGAGGCGCCGGAGCCGATCGCCCGTCCTGCCTCCCAACCAACGCAGACCGGGTGATGGATCGCCGACGCCGCAGAGGACGATCCCCTCCCCATCCGCTTCGGCCTGATCGAGCGAGTCGATCGCGCGATCGAGGGATGCTCCCGATCCCATCTCGGAGAGGTCCGCGATCCAGGCAGGCGGCCCTCCGGCTCTCGCGATCGCGAGAACGGCCTCCATGAGGAAGCGAGAAAGACCCGTTCCCGGCCTGGCCTGGACCAGAATGCGCGCGCCGGGGGACGCCCCCGCCAAGTCCAGCAGCCGGCGCATTGAGGACTCTCTTCCCCGCATCGGCCCAGCGCCGAAAGGCGGGACCTCTGCTTCCTGCGGGGGAAGCCGGAAGAGGCGGGTCAGCTCGCTGCGCAGAGCGACCGCGTGCGGATAGCGCTCCGCGGGAATCGGCTGTTCCAGCTTCTCCAGGATCCTCCGCCAGGCCGGATCCTCTTCCAGGGCCGGAAAGAGGGTGCGGAGCATCACGCCCAAGGAGAAGAGGTCCGCCCGCCCATCGACGATCCATCCCCGCCGCACCTCCGGCGCGATGTATGGAGGCATCCCGCCTCTGACATCCTCCTCGTCACCGCCCGCCATGGTCTCGATTGCGAACCCCAGATCGAGGAGCCTCGCCCGGGCCGGTTCCAAGTCCCCGGCCAGGATGACGTTCATAGGATTGACGTCGGAATGGACGTATCCTGAGCGGTGAAGGTGGGCGAGAAGCCCGCTGATCCGCCGAGCCAGAATCGGGACTTCCGCCGGGGAGGTGTCTCGGGCAGCCTCAAGAAGCGTCTTGCCCGGTAGGCGCTCAAGGACCATTATCAGACCGCGCGAGGTTCGCCAGGCGAGATCGGCGATCCTTGGCGCGATCCCGAACGGCAACGCCAGGAGGCATCAGGCTTCTCTGGGACCAAGCGTGGAATCCACGCTCTTCAGCACAACGCTCCGGCCCGTCCAGCGATCGAGGGCGAGAGCGACGCGTCGGCCCTCATGCTCCTCGATCAGGCGTCGGACCTCGTAGCGGGGGTTGTCGCCGGACGACCTCTTCTCGCCCGAAGCGGGCTGACCGCCATTCTCTCTCCTGCCATCCCGTTTCATGCTGGTCCCCGCCCAAGTACTATACAGCCCCTTTCATGTCTGAACAACACTTGAAATCTTCCGCTTGTCCGCCTAAAATAGTGCGAGGGGTTGATCCTCGGGGCAAACCGCCTCAGATCCACCCGTGAGAGGAGCCCAAGGATGAAGTCGGGTAAGGGCCGTTCCAAGCAGACGCCTCCCCAGCGCAGGGCGAAAATCCTCGAGGACCTGGACGAGCATGACAGCCTCCGGGCCGATCTGGATGAGACGGAAGGCGTGACCGGCCGGACGGGCGGCGACCTCCGATCGCGCGCGACCAGCTGGGAGAGCTCGCAGCATGTCCAGCAATTGCAGGGACTGGCTTGCGCCATTACCGCCCAGCTCGATCTCCATGTCCTCATCAAGACGATCCTGGATCAGGCCACCGCGCTGATGGGGGCATCGCGCGGCATCCTCTTCCTCGGACGGCAGGACGCAGCCGGTCTGGTTCCCGTGCTCGCGCAGAACATCCGCGGGCAGGAGCTGCGGGCGGTCGAGAAGGTGAGCCGCACGATCCTCACAGAGGGGAAGCAGGGGCGGCTGATCATCACCCAGGACGCGCTCTCCGACGCGCGCCTCGCCGCCCTCGAGAGCGTCCGGCTGAACGAGATGCGCTCGATCGTCTGCACTCCCCTGGTCTCCCCGTCGGGACAGGTCGGCGCGCTCTATCTGGACGCCCCCTCGCCCAACGCGTTCCCTGAACGCGCGCTGCCGCTCCTGGACGCCATGGCCCGCGTGGCCGCCGTCGCGCTCGAGAACGCCCAGGTGCACGGTGATCTGGTGCGCGAGAACGACCAGCTTCGCAGGAGCAATCCCTCGCACCAACCGTGGGACCGCCTCCTGGGTCCGAGCGAGAGGATGGAGGCGCTCCGCGCCCAGGCCGCCACGGCCGCGCTGATGGACCAGCCGCTGCTGCTCGTCGGAGAGAACGGGAGCGGCCGCAGCATCCTCGCCCGGGCGATCCACGATGCCAGCCGCCGCGCGCGGGAAGCCTTCATGACTTGCGACTGCGCCGCGATGCCGGCTTTGGTCCTCAAGGGCGCCGTTCTGGGCCGGAGCGGAGTGGCCGTTCGCGGCGCTTACGGAAACGAGGCCGGCCTCGTCCGGCTCGCGGACCGCGGCACCCTCCACGTCGCCGGGGCCGACGCCCTCGACGAAGATCTCGCGGGCATACTCGCGCGGATCGCGCAGAGAGGGTTGTATCGCCCCCTAGGAGGCCGCCGTGACGAGCGGATCGACGTCCGCATCCTGGCCTCGTGCGAACCCGACAGGACGGGGGAGCGCGTGGGGGGAGTGCTGCTCCCGGCCGCGTTCGCGTCGATCTTCCACGCGGTTCACCTCGTCGTTCCGCCCCTTCGCGAGCGATCCGAAGACATTCCGATCCTCGTCGCCCGTTTCGTCCGGCTGTTCGAAGAGCCAAGCAAGGGGCACAAGGAGACGAAGTTCTCGCCCGACGCCATCAAGCTGATGCAAGAGCAGCTCTGGCCCGGCAACATTCGTGAGCTGAGGCACTTCGTGCACAGACTTCTCCTCTCGCAGGGCGGATCGGTCATTCAGGCGAACGATGTTCGGCATGCCCTCGCCGCCGCTCCGGACGCCGGCGCCGCCGAGCTGGGACCCTGGTCGGGCAAGATCAGGAGTCTCTGGGAGTGGGAACAGGAGGCGATCCGCCAGACGCTCCTCAAGACCAGGGGGAACAAGGCCGAGTCGGCCCGCCTGCTGGGGATCCACCGCAACACGCTGTCGCTCAAGCTCGCGAAGATGAAACTCGAAGGGGGCAACCGCTAGAGCGGCTTGACCGCATCCGGGCCGCTCGCTTCCCACATCCGCTCGGCCCGGCGCGATGCGCCAGGGGGCGCGGGGCTTGGATCTTCGCGACCGCCTTCGCTCAGCCATAGCGCAAGCCCCGCGGATCGACGGTCATCCATGCGCTCGATTTCACAAGGGCGCCCCGAGCGTCGACCTTATCTGCTGTCGAGGCGCGAGACTGCGTGCTATGCTCTCCGGTCATTTCAAGGGCCGCGAGCGCGGCCCTATTCAATCCAGTCTCCAGCATCGAAGGGGAAGATCGACAACATGAACACAATGAAGAGATCCATAGAAACCCGCTCGCTCACTCGTCCGGCAGCGGTCATTGCGGTTCTCGCGGTCGCGCTGTCCGGCGCGTTGCTGTCGCCCGGGGATTCAGTCGGCGCGGAGCACGTCTTCGGCGCCGTGCTCCTGGGGAGGCAGGAGGTTCCGCCAAACGCATCGACGGCCTTCGGCGGAGGGCAGTTTCTCATCGACACGGACGCGAACACCATGAGCTACCGGATCGCGTTCACGGGGCTGACGGGGGCCGAGACCGGGGCGCACATCCATGGCTTCGCGCCTCCCGGAGCCAACGGCGGCGCGCTCCACAACCTCCCCCTCGGCAACCGAAAGCTCGGCGTGTGGAACTTCGGAGCGGCCAACGAGGATGATGTCTTCGCCGGCCTGACCTACGTGAACATCCACTCGGCCGGCTTCCCGGGAGGGGAGATTCGCGGCCAGCTTCGCGGATTCGTCAATCCTGCAGTAGGCGGCCATCGGCCCACGCAATTCGAACCCGGCGGCGGGCTGGTCGCCTCCCGAATCCCGGCTCTCGACCCCGACGGTTCCCTCCGTCCCGCAACGTCCGCGTTGCGGCGCGGGGCTCAGGTGAACCGTCGGGGTCCAGGGCTCTTGCCGGGTAATGCGCCGCCTGCTCGCTCAGCTCGGGCCAAGCACCAGCAGGCGCGGCTCCGTCATCTCCTCGATCGCGCAGCGGACGCCCTCGCGCCCGAACCCCGACTCCTTGACGCCTCCATACGGCATGTGATCGACCCGCCACGTCGGCGTCTCGTTCACCAGCACTGCTCCGACCTCGAGATCCTGAAGAGCGCGGAAGGCGTGACCGAGATCGTTGGTGAAGAGTCCCGCCTGAAGCCCAAAACGCGAGTCGTTCACCTTTTCCAGGGCCTCGTCAAAGGTCCCATACCCATCGAGAACGGCGACCGGCCCGAAGACCTCCTCGCTCGCGATGCGAAGCTCGGGATCGACATGCCGCAGGAGGGTCGGCTCGATGACGTTGTGGCTCCGGCGCCCGCCCACGACGATCGTCGCGCCGCGATCGCGGGCTTCCGCGATCCAGGACATCACGCGATCGGCCTCCTCGCTGCGGATCAGGGGACCCGCGACCGTCTCTTCACGGCTCGGATCACCGAAGGTCACGCTGTCCCTCACATGAGCCGCCATCGTCTCGGCGAACCTTTCCTCCTCCTCCCGGGGCACGAAGATCCTCTGGACCGAGATGCAGCTCTGTCCCGCGTGGGCATAGGCGGAGACGGCGATCTTGGGGATCTGGGCGAGGAGATCGTATCCCCTGTCGAAGACGACTGCGGCGTTGCCTCCCAGCTCGAGGACCACCTTGCGCCGGTAGGCCCTCTGCTTGATGGCCCAGCCGACCGGCGGACTGCCGGTGAAGGTGACGAGCTTGATCCGCTCATCTTCTAGGATCGCCTCCACATGCTGCACCGGGCAAGGGACGACGTTCAGAAGGCCCGCGGCAAGTCCCGCTTCCGCCGCGACCTCCGCGAGAAGAAGGGACGAGAGCGGCGTCTGGGAAGCCGGACGGAGGATGAC
>VGJL01000095.1 GCA_016867495.1 Candidatus Eisenbacteria bacterium
CTCGCGCTTGCCCCCGGGGAGCTTCTTGCCGTGGACATCGATCGGCTCGAGCGTCGCCCGCACGACATCGCCGTCGGCGGCCGGACGGTCGATGGTCTCGAGGACGGCCCGGTTGCGCCTCATCGTATCGAGGGCCTCGGCGATCATCTCCTCGTCGACCTCGACGATCTGCTGCTCCACCTCGAGTCCCCGGTATCCGGTGACCTCGAACTGGGGTCGGACGACGACGTCCGCCTCGACAACCATCGGCTGCCCGAGGGCGAGATTGACCTCCCTGAGCTGGATCGGAACCGCCGGCTCGAGATTCCGCTCGCGGAGGGCCTCCCCGAAGGCCTCGGGAATCAACCTCTCGCGCAGATCCGACTCCATGTCGCCCTGGAACGCGCGGAGCAGGAGTTCGGGAGGGACCTTCCCCCGCCGGAATCCGGGCACCGACGCCCGCTTACGGTAGTCCGCCACGATCCGCTCCCACTGCTCCTCGACCTTCTCGGCGGGGAGTGTGATGGTGATCCTCTTCGTCCACTCCCCGGCTTCCTCAACGCGTACTTCCAAGGCTCCTCCTCATCCATTCCCCATCCGTCTCACTCGCGACGGCGCGCGCACCTGCGAGAGGGGGGATTCGAACCCCCACGAGTTAACCCCGCCGGATCCTAAGTCCGGTGCGTCTGCCAGTTCCGCCACTCTCGCTCGAATCGAGTCCGCCGGGCTGAATCGAATCGATCAGCCTGCATCGAGCCCCCAGGCCGTATCGAGCCCTCCAACCTGCATGGATCATACCGCGGGGCCGCAGCCGCGGCCTACTGTCCGCGGAACGCCGGCTTGCGCCTCTCCAGGAACGCGAGGGTGCCCTCGCGCCAATCCTCGCTGCTCGTGGCGAGGCCGAATGCGTCAGCCTCGATGAGCAGCGCCCCCGGCATGCTCGTCTCGAGTCCCCGCTGCGCCGCTTCGAGCGTCAGGCGGACAGCCAGAGGACCGCGCGAGGCGATCTTCCCGCCGATCTCCTCGCAGACCGGCAGAAGCTGCTCGGGCTCCACGACCCGGTTGAGCAACCCGATCCTGAGAGCCTCCTCCGCCGTGATCGGATCGCCGCTCAGGAGGATCTCGAGGGCCCGGCCGAGGCCGACCAGGCGCGGCAGGCGCTGCGTCCCTCCCCAGCCCGGAATGACGCCCAGATTGACCTCCGGTTGGCCGAGTCGCGCCCGGGTGCTCCCGATCCGGATGTGGCACGCCATCGCGAGCTCGCAGCCGCCTCCCAGGGCGAATCCGTTCACTGCCGCGATCACGGGCTTTCCGAGCCACTGGATCCTGTGCAGGACGTGCTGGCCCCGGCGCGCGAACTTGCGGGCGGCCATCGCGTCGAGATCCTTGAGCTCCTTGATGTCCGCCCCGGCGATGAACGCCTTCTCCCCGGCGCCGGTCACGATCACGGCCAGGACGGAGGGATTCCGCCCGGCCTCCTCCATCGCCGCCTCGATCTCGCTGAGCGTGGCCAGGTTCAGCGCATTGAGCACCTCGGGACGGTTGATCGTGATCCGGGCGAGCGCCCCCTTCTCCTCGAACAGCAGGTTCTGATAGCTCATCGGCCTTGAGACCTCCCTTGGAAACCATCCATCCACACGCAGAGGCAAAGAGTAGGGAAGGACAACTGGAGACGCAACAAGCGAGGATAAGGGCGCAGGCAGGGGGGCGGCCGCGCGAGGTGACCCCGCGCTCGGGCCGCGCCTCAGCCGCGCCTCAGCCGCGCCGCGGCATGGCAAGCGGCCTCCGTCCGGGCCAGGTTGCGAGCACCAACATATTATTGCATTTCTACGATAAAGGGATGACACTCGTGAAGAGAAGCACGAGAAGCGGCGGTTCTCGCATCGCGAACCGGCCGGGCCGCCGGTCGAGGCGCGGAACTCGGGGGTGCGACAGATGGGATGGAGCAGGAGGAGCTTTCTCAAGATCGGCGCCGGCGCGGCGGGCGGTTTGGCCCTCGGCGGAGGGCTGATCAGCGATTGGTACGGTCTCGACGCTCCGAGAGCGACGGATCCCGAGACCGACGGCGACCGGGTGATTCCCACCTTCTGCGAACTCTGCTTCTGGCGATGCGGCGTGCTCGCCTACGTCAAGAACGGCCGCGTCACCAAGATCAAGGGCAATCCCGAGCATCCCCTGAGCCGGGGCCGCCTCTGCCCGCGCGGCGCGGGCGGCACCGGCCTCCTCTATGACCCCGACCGCCTCAAGACGCCCCTCGTCCGGGTGCGCAAGCGCGGCGAGGAGGCCTTCGAGCCGGTCGGATGGGACGACGCCCTCGACCGGGTCGCCGAGGCGATGCAGAGGATCAAGAAGGAGCACGGCCCGGAGGCTTTCGCCCTCTTCCAGCACGGATACGGCTCCTCCTGGTTCAACCATCTGTTCCACGCCTATGGCTCCCCCAACATCGCCGCCCCCTCCTACGCGCAGTGCCGGGGGCCCCGCGAGGTCGGCTTCCAGATGACCTTCGGCGACGGGGTCGGCTCGCCGGAGCGGATCGACATGGAGCGCGCCGACTGCATCGTCCTGATCGGCTCCCACCTGGGAGAGAACATGCACAACACCCAGGTGCAGGACTTCGCCCGGGGCCTCGGCCGGGGCGCGCGGATCATCGTTGTCGATCCGCGGTTCAGCACGGCCGCGGGCAAGGCGCATCACTGGCTCCCGATCAAGCCGGGAACCGATATCGCCCTCCTGCTCGCATGGATGAACGTCCTGATCGAGGAGAACCTCTACGATCGGGACTATGTCGAGGCCTACGCCTACGGCTTCGATCAGCTGAAGGCGCATGTCGCCGACAAGACGCCCGAGTGGGCCTATCCGCGGACAGGGCTGCGTCCCGAGGCGATCCGCGAGACCGCGCGCGCGATGGGGGCCGCCAAACCGGCCGTCGTCGTCCATCCCGGCCGCCGGGTCACCTGGTACGGCGACGACACGCAGAGGACGCGGGCCATCGCGATCCTCGCCGCGCTGCTCGGCTCCTGGGGACGGGCCGGCGGCTATCTCCTTCCGAGCGCGATGAAGCTGCCGAAGTTCCCCTACCTTCGCTACGAGGAGAACGGCGCCGTGACCGCGGACCGCCCCAAAGGGGGCGACTACCCCCTCGCGGACGCGACGCTCGCCTCGGGCCTCTGCAACGCGACGGTACCGGGGAGCAGCGTCTACGATGTGAAGGGCTGGATGGTCTATGGCACCAACCTCCCCCTGACGCTCCCCGATCCGGCCAACACGGCCCGGGCCCTGCAGGCACTCGACTTCATCGTGGCGATCGATGTCCTGCCCGCCGAGATCTGCGGATGGGCGGATGTCGTTCTGCCGGAGGCGACCTACCTCGAGCGATGCGACGAGCTCGACGCGCCCGCCTACAAGGAGCCGTTCATCGCCGTGCGACAGGAAGTCGTTCCTCCGATGTATGAGTCGAAGCCCGGATGGTGGATCGCGAGGGAGATCGCGCACAGAATCGGCCTCGAAGGCTACTTCCCCTGGGCCGACTCGATGGAATACGCCAAGGACCGCCTGCATGCCGCCGGCCACGACTGCGACGCCCTGCGGGCGACCGGCGTGATCCGCGGGCCTCGGGTTCCCTGCACATACGAGGAGGGCGTCGCCCCCGAGTTCTCGACGCCTTCGGGGAAGATCGAGCTCTACTCCACTTCGCTCGCGGAGGCCGGCTTCGATCCCATGCCGGTCTATACGCCGCACGAGGAGGCCCCTCCGGGCTACCACAGACTCCTCGTCGGGCGGGTGCCGACCCACTCCTTCGGCCGGACGACGAACAACCGCCTCCTCTCGGAAGTCTGCGACGAGAACGAGGTCTGGGTGTCGACGGCGGCCGCCCGGGAGGCCGGAATCGAGCACGGATCCCGCGTCGTCCTGGTCAATCAGGATGGCGCCGAGTCGATGCCCGTGCGCGTGAAGGTGACCGAGCGGATCCGCGACGACTCGGTCTTCCTGGCACACGGCTTCGGGCACACGGCGAATGGGCTCACCTTCGCGCGCGGGCGCGGCGCCGATGACGCGGTCCTCACCACCCGCTACGCCGTCGATCCGATCATGGGGGGGACCGGGATCAACGTGAACTTCGTCACCTTCAAGAGGGCTTGAGCATGGAACCGCGCTACGTGATGGTCCTCGACACGCGCCGCTGCGTCGCATGCAGCGCCTGCGTCATCGTCTGCAAGACCGAGAACGATGTCCCCGAGGGAGGATTCCGCGACTGGGTCGTGAGCGAGACGCGGGGCCGCTTCCCCGCCCTCTCGACCGAGAACCGGTCGCTGCGCTGCAACCACTGCGCCTTCGCCCCTTGCATCGACAACTGCCCGACCGGCGCTTCCCACAGGGGGCCCGGGGGGACCGTGCAGATCGATCGGGTCAAGTGCACCGGGTGCAAGAACTGCATCTCGGCCTGCCCATACGACGCCCGCTTCGTCCATCCGCGCGGCTTCATCGACAAGTGCACCTTCTGCATGCACAGGAAGGGGGCCTACACCGCCTGCCAGACGGTCTGTCCGACCGAGTGCATCCACTTCGGCGACGCGAACGACCCCGGCTCCGAGGTGAGCCGCCTGCTCGCGACGCGCGATCACAAGGTCGTGGCCCCGGAGGCCGGGACGCGGCCGCGCGTCCATTACCTGGTCTGAGCGCGGGGAGGAGATGGCGATGAACGAGATCGAAATCCTGAAAGCGACCCCCCATCTGGCGCGGGAGCATTGGTGGGGTTGGGAGATCCCCGTTTACCTCTTCCTCGGAGGTCTTGCAGCCGGGATCATGATCCTCACCTCCGTCAGGGTGCTGCGCGATCCCGAGGGGGAGCGCTCGGAGACCTTCAGGCTCCTCTCCTGGCTGGCCCCGTTGGTTCTCTCGATCGGGATGTTCGCCCTCTGGCTCGACCTCGAGCGCCGGTGGGACGTTCCGCGTTTCTACCTCGCCTTCCGCCCGAAGGCGCCCATGTCGTGGGGAGCCTGGATCCTCCTCGCCGTCTATCCGCTCGTCGCTCTCTTCGCCCTCGGAGAGCTGCGCGGACGCTGGCGCGACCGGCTCGCGCCGAGGCTGCGCGCGGTCGCGGATTGGGCCGATGCGCCGGCGATCAAGAGGCGCCTCGCCTGGGGAAACGCCGCGGTGGGGACCCTCCTCGGGATCTACACCGGCGTGCTCCTCAGCGCGATGTCGGCGCGGCCTCTCTGGTCGTCCGCGGTGCTGGGCCCGCTCTTTCTCACATCGGGGGGCTCCACGGCGGCGGCGCTGATGCTCCTCTTCAGGGTCGACGAAAGGGAGCGCCGCGGCCTCTCGAAGCTCGATCTCGGATTGATCTGCATGGAGGTCGCGCTGCTCGGCCTCTTCTTTCTGAATCTCATGACCGGCAGCGACACATCGCAGAGGGCAGGCGGCCTCCTCCTCGGCGGCCCTTACACGGCGTCGTTCTTCGGGCTCGTCGTCTTCGGGGGGCTCGCCGTGCCGCTCTTCGGCGAGGCGCGTGAGATGCGCGGGCACAACGGCTCGCGCTGGTTTCTGCCGCTCCTGATCCTGATCGGGGGGCTCGCCCTCCGGTGGATCCTGGTCGCCGCCGGGCAGGCGAGCTCGTGGAACGCCCTGTGAGACGCGAACTCGAGCCGGGAACTCGAACCGCCAGCTCGAAACGCGAACTCAGAAAGCGAACTCGAAACGCGAAGAGGTGAGAGAGATGAATGACCGGAGAAGCGAATCCCTTCAGGATCCGAGGAGAGAGGGCGCGCCCCTCTGGAACCCCTACGTCGCCGGAGTCGCCCTCGGACTTGTGCTTCTGGCCAGCTTCGTCGTCATGGGGCAGGGGCTGGGCGCGTCGGGCGGCATCGCGCGCATTCTGGTGACCCTCCTCGCGCCGCTCATGCCGGAGGCGATCGCATCCAACGCGAACTTCCGGAATCTCCTTGCCGAGGGGAACCCGCTCCTGCACTTCCTGGTCTTCCTCGGCCTCGGAGTCCTGCTGGGCGGCTATGTGGGAGCCATGACGGGCGGGAGGATCCGAATCCAGCTCGAGCGCGGTCCGCGCATGGGCAGGCGCGGGCGGATCGCCTACGCCTTGATCGGCGGCCTGGTCATGGGCTTCGCGGCGCGCCTGGCCCTCGGTTGCACGTCGGGCCAGGCCCTGTCGGGGGGCGCCACGCTGGCTGCCGGCTCCTGGGTCTTCATGATGTGCGTCTTCGCCGGCGGGTACGCCGTCGCCTGGTTCGTCAGGAGGCAGTGGATATGAGCGCTCCTTTCTTCCCGCAGAACGCCTTCGGGCTGGGCGCGGGGCTCGCCCTGACCGTTCTGATCGGATTCGGATTCGGATTCGCCCTCGAGCGCGGGGGATTCGGAAGCTCCAGGCGGCTGGCGGCGCAGTTCTACCTCTACGACATGACCGTCTTCAAGGTCATGTTCACGGCGATCGTCACCGCCATGATCGGCATCTTCGGCCTCGCGCGCGTCGGTTGGCTCGACATCGATCTCATCTGGATCAACCCGACCTACCTGTGGCCCCAGATCGCCGGCGGCTTCCTGCTGGGAGTCGGATTCATCGTCTCCGGCTACTGCCCGGGGACCGCGATCGTCGCGAGCGCCTCCGGGAAAGTCGACGGCGTCCTCGCCCTGCTCGGCGTCACAGCGGGGATCGGCCTCTTCGGCGCCGCCTATGGCGGAGGGCTCGAGGCGTTCCATCACAGCGGGGCCTTCGGGAGATTGCTCCTCTCCGACCTGATCGGGATCGATCCCCTCATTCTGGCCCTCGGAGTCGCCCTCATGGCCGGCGGAGCCTTCGTCGGCGTGGAGAGACTCGAGCGCCGCTTCGCCGGGCGAGCCGAGCCGGGCCGCGCCCCTCGGATCGTCCGCGGCGCCGGCATCGCCGCGACAGGCTCCCTCATCCTCGCGGGGATCGTCTTCCTCGCGGCGGGACACTCACGGCGCGCGGCCGATCTCGCGACCGCGCGGGAGAACCTGGCTCCCCTCGACCTCGCCCGCCACATCGTGGAAGGGGCCAGGGACTGGTCGATCATCGATCTGCGGGAAGCGATGGAAGAGGGCTCGGAGACCATCCCCGGTGCCGTTCGCATCGGAAGCGCGGAGCTTGCCGATCCCGCGGTCTGGACCGATCGGCTCGCGGGGCATCAGAGAATCGTCCTCTTCGACGGCGGCGACGGAGCCGCGGAGCGAATCGCCCTCCCCGCCGGGTTCCGCGTGGCGGTTCTGGAGGGAGGATTCCCCGCGTGGCGGGACGAGATCCTCGCGGCGCCGGCGCCATCCTCGGCGGCGTCCCAGGAATCGACGGAGGAGCGGAGGGAACGGGACGCCCTCAGGGCCTTCTTCACGGGCGCGGCCGCGCCGGCCCCCTCCCCTTCAGGGCCGCCGGCCGCGGTCAAGGCCGGAGGGAAGAAGCCCAAGGCTTCGGGAGGCTGCTCGTGAGCGCGATCGCGACGGCCGCCGCACGCGGCATCGAGGAGCGCTACGCGGATGCGGCCTCGCTCTTGAAGGCGCTCGGACATCCGCTGCGGGTGAAGATCGTCTGCGGGCTCCTGCGGGAGCCGTGCACGCAGACGCGCATCGCCTCAGCCCTCAGAATCCCCCAGTCGTCGGTCGCGCAGCATCTGGACATGCTCCGCAGGCGTGGAGTCGTCGGAGGCACACGCTCGGGAAACGAAGTCCTCCTGCATGTCGCCGACCGGAGGGTCCCGGCGCTGCTCAGCGCCCTCTGCGCAAAAGGCAAGGTGCCCCGCCCCGTCTTTTGATCCCGCGCGCCGCGCGGCGGGCGGGCGGCACGCCCCCCGGCGGCAATTGTCTCGGGACGAACGGCCTGCTAGAGTCTGTCGAGCGGCGCGCGAGGCGGACTCGGAAGACCACGGGGGATGAGGGGCCATGGATGATCGTCTCGAGGACCTGAGGGAACGCAAGCGCCGCCTCCTCGACGGGGGCGGACGGGAGAAGATCGAGAAGCTGCACGCGAAGGGGCGGCTCAGCGCGCGCGAGCGCGTCCACGCCCTCTGCGACCCCGGCAGCTTCGAGGAACTCGGGGTCTTCGTCACCCACCGCTGCGCCGACTTCGGCATCGAGCGCCAGAAGCCGCTCGGCGACGGCGTCGTGAGCGGCTTCGGCCGGATCGACGGGCGCACGGTCTATGTCTTCGCCCAGGACTGGACCGTCTTCGGCGGCACGATGAGCGAGGCGAACGCGCGCAAGATCTGCGACATCATGGATCTCGCGATGCGAAACGGCGC
This sequence comes from Candidatus Eisenbacteria bacterium, assembly GCA_016867495.1. Classification (NCBI taxonomy): domain Bacteria; phylum Candidatus Eiseniibacteriota; species Candidatus Eiseniibacteriota bacterium. The sequence goes on from VGJL01000095.1 coordinate 8,241, forward strand.
CCCGGTGATCGGCCTCAACGACTCGGGGGGCGCCCGCATCCAGGAAGGGGTGACGAGCCTGGGCGGCTACGCCGACATCTTCCTGCGCAACACCCTGGCCTCGGGAGTCGTCCCGCAGATCTCCGCCATCTTCGGCCCCTGCGCGGGCGGCGCGGTCTATTCGCCGGCGATCACCGACTTCACCTTGATGGTCAAGGAATCGAGCCACATGTTCGTGACCGGGCCGAACGTGATCAAGACGGTCACGAACGAGGAGGTCTCCTTCGAGGAGCTCGGCGGCGCGATGACCCACAACAGCCGCTCGGGCGTGGCCCACTTCGCTACCGAGGACGATCTCGACTGCCTGCGGCTCATCCGCCAGCTCATGAGCTACATCCCTCAGAACAACGCCGAGGATCCCCCGAGGGTCGTTCCGGAGGACGATCCGGGGCGGATGGACCCCGAACTCGACTCGATCGTCCCCGCGGACTCCAACCAGCCCTATGACATCCGCGATGTGATCACGCGGGTCGTGGACATGGGGGACTTCCTGGAGGTGCACGAGCACTTCGCCAAGAACATCGTGGTCGGCTTCGCCCGTCTCGACGGCAAGAGCGTCGGGATCGTCGCCAATCAGCCCAAGTACCTCGCAGGGGTGCTCGACATCAACTCCTCGACCAAGGGCGCGCGATTCGTCCGCTTCTGCGACGCCTTCAACATCCCGCTGGTCACGTTCGAGGATGTCCCCGGCTTCCTGCCCGGCACCGCGCAGGAGTGGGGAGGGATCATCAAGCACGGGGCGAAGCTCCTCTACGCCTTCTGCGAGGCGACGGTGCCGAAGCTCACGGTGATCACCCGAAAGGCCTACGGCGGGGCCTACGACGTCATGAGCAGCAAGCATATCCGGGGCGACTACAACATCGCCTGGCCCTCCGCGGAGCTCGCGGTGATGGGCGCCGACGGAGCCGTGCAGATCATCTTCCGCAAGCAGATCGCAGAGTCGGCCAGTCCGGCGGAGGAACAGCGCAGGCTGGTCGACGAGTACAACAAGACCTTCGCGCACCCCTACATCGCGGCCTCGCTCGGCTACCTCGACGACGTGATCGAGCCGCACGAGACCAGGGCGAAGCTGATCAGCGCCCTCCACATGCTCGAGAACAAGCGCCAGACGAACCCTCCGAGGAAGCATGGGAACATCCCCCTCTAGCCCGAGGAGCAGGCCGCTCGAGGGCCGCCGGGTCCTTGTGGCCAATCGCGGCGAGATCGCCGCGAGGATCCTGAGGAGCGTGCGCGACGAGGGCGGAGTCGGAATCGCGGTCTACTCCGACGCCGACCGCTCGGCGGGACATCTCCGCCTGGCCGATGAAGTCCACCGTCTGGGTCCGCCCCCGGCGGCGGAGAGCTACCTGAACGCAGACGCCCTCCTCGAGGCATGCCGGCGCACGCGGGCCGAGCTGCTGCATCCGGGCTACGGCTTCTTCGCGGAGAATGCGGAGTTCGCCCGGATGGTGGAGAAGGCCGGCGTGATCTGGATCGGCCCGCCCCCGCGCGCCATCGGCGCGATGGGGGACAAGATCGCCGCGCGCAGGACGGTCGAGGCGAGCGGTGTGCCGCTGATTCCCGGAAGCGGGGAGCTCCCCGCCGATCCGGAGGCCGCCTGCCGGCAAGCGGCGGCGATCGGGTATCCGGTCTTGATCAAGGCCGCCTTCGGCGGCGGGGGCAAGGGGATGCGCCTGTGCGCGAACGACGA
>VGJL01000096.1 GCA_016867495.1 Candidatus Eisenbacteria bacterium
TCCGAACCGCTCCGCCAGGATCGCGCTGCTGCACTACGTTGACGGAGAGAAGCGCTACATTCTTGCCCCGGTCGGCGTCGCGCTCGGCGACACGCTCATGTCGGGACCGGACGTCGAGATTCGCGAAGGGAACTCCCTCCCGCTGCGCAACATCCCGGCCGGCACGACGATCCACAACCTCGAGTTGAGCCCCGGCAAGGGGGGGCAGATCGCGCGGGGGGCGGGGAGCGAGTGCCAGATCATGGCCAAGGAGGGGGGCGTCGCCCACGTGAAGCTCCCTTCGGGCGAGGTTCGGATGTTCGACCTCGGCTGCTACTGCACCGTCGGCAAGGTCGGGAACCTAGATCACGAGAACGTGATGATCGGCAAGGCCGGAAGGCAGCGCTGGCTCGGGCGGCGCTCGAGCAGCCGCGCGGTGGCGATGAACCCGCACGACCACCCGATGGGTGGAGGCGAGGGTAGGAGCTCGGGAGGCAGGCATCCCTGCACGCCGTGGGGAAAGCCGACGAAGGGGTACAAGACGCGCAAGAGCAAGCTGTCGGACAAGCTGATCGTCCGGCGGCGGAAGTAGCCGGAGAGGTTGCGATGGCCAGATCGCTGAAGAAGGGTCCCTACGTCGTCGAGAGTCTGAAGAAGAAGATCGACGAGATGAACAAGTCCAAAGAGAAGAAGGTGGTCCGAACCTGGGCGCGCCGGTGCACGGTCCTGCCTGAGTTCGTGGGACACACCCTCGCCGTGCACAACGGCAACAAGTTCATCCCGATCTACGTCTCGGAGAACATGGTCGGTCACAAACTCGGCGAGTTCTCCCCCACGCGCCAGTTCCGGGGGCACGCGCGAACAGACAAGACCACGACGCCAGGGCACTGATCGGTCGGGAGGAGCAAGGGATGGAATCCAGAGCGATCGCACGCTACGTGCGGGTCACACCGCTGAAGGCCGATCGCGTGCTCCGGTTGATCCGGGGCATGCAGGTCGATCGGGCGCAGGAGGTCTTGCAGTTCACCCCGCGTCCGATCGCCAAGCAGATCGGCAAGGTATTGAAGTCGGCCGTGGCGAACGCGACCAAGGAAGCGCAGAAGAACGAAGAGAAGCTCGCCACGGATGAGCTTTTTGTGAAGATGGCCGTGGCTGGAGCCGGGCCCATCATGAAGCGCTTTCTTCCGAGAGCGCACGGACGGGCGACCCGGTTCTGGAAGAGATCGAGCCACATCACGATCGTCGTTTCGAACGGCAGTTAACGGACGGGTCTGGAGGGAGCATTGGGACAGAAGACGCATCCGATCGGGTTCCGCCTGGGGATCATCAAGACGTGGGACTCCCGCTGGTTCGCGCGGAAGGAGTACGCAAACCTCCTGGAGGAGGATCTCTTCATCAAGCGATACCTCCGCAGGCGCCTGCCGAACAGCGGTGTCTCCAAGATGGTGATCGAGCGCTCTTCCAACAAGGTGGACATCACGATCCACACATCTAAGCCGGGCGTCGTGATCGGCAAGAGCGGCGCGCAAGTCAACCAGCTCCGGGACGAGCTCCAGCACCTGACCAAGAAGGAAGTCTTCATCGACATCAAGGCGGTCGACAACCCAGAGGCCGATGCCCAGCTCGTGGCGGAGCAGATCGCGCGCCAGCTCGAGCAGCGCGTCGGGTTCCGGCGGGTTCTGAAGCGTTCGGTGTCGCAGGCGATGCGGGCCGGGGCCAAGGGGATCCGCGTGGTGGCCTCGGGGCGCATAGGGGGCGCCGAGATGGCGAGGACCGAGGGGTACCGCGAGGGGCGCGTTCCGCTACACACTCTGCGGGCCGACATCGACTACGCGACCGCGACCGCCGTGACCACCTTCGGCGCGGTCGGGGTGAAGGTCTGGATCTTCCATGGCGAGATCCTGGACGCGGAAGAGGCGATGAGCTCTCCGACGGGAAGGGCCGAGGGACGGCGTCCGGGCCGAGCCTGATCGAGAACGGTAGGGGAGAAGGAGTGAAGATCCCATGTTGATGCCGAAGCGGGTCAAGCATCGCAAGCAGCAGAGGGGCCGGATGGGCGGAGTCGCGATCCGCGGTGGCTCCCTGACCTTCGGGGAGTACGGCCTCAAGGCAATCGACCCGGCGTGGGTCACGAACGTCCAGATCGAGGCGGCGCGCGTGGCCATCAACCGGCACATCAAGCGCGGCGGGAAGATGTGGATCCGGATCTTCCCGGACAAGCCGATCACGAAGAAGCCGGCCGAAACCCGCATGGGAAGCGGCAAGGGGAATCCGGAGGGGTGGGTGGCCGTGATCAAGCCCGGCCGCATCCTCTTCGAGCTCGAGGGGATCAGCGAGCAGCTCGCCCGCGAGGCATTGCGCCTCGGGGCGTCGAAGCTCCCCGTGAAGACGCGGATTGTCGTTCGGGAGAACTGACGGGGGATCTGACGATGAGGGAACACTCTCCAAAGGCGTTGAGAGAGATGACGGAGGACGAGCTCCGCGGCAAGGCAAGGGAGTTGCAGGAGGCGATGTTCAATCTGCGCTTCCGCAACTCGATGAAGCAGCTCGACAACCCGCTCAAGATCCGCGAGATCCGTCGGGCTCTGGCGCGGATCGAGACGCTGCTCGCCGAACACAAGAAGGGGATCCGCCGCCTGGCCGATCACGGCAGCGGGACGAGGTGAGGAATCCGATGACGGATAGAGATCAGCGCAAGGTCCGGGAAGGGACGGTCGTCAGCAGCAAGATGGACAAGACCGTCGTCATCGAGCAGAAGAGGCGGATGTCGCATCCGATCTACAAGCGGTACATCACGCTCACGAAGAAGTACTACGCCCACGATGAGCGCAACGAATGCCACGTCGGCGACATCGTGCGGATCATGGAGACGCGCCCGTTGAGCAAGATGAAGCGCTGGCGGGTGGTGGAGGTTCTCGAGAAGGCCAAGTAGGGGAGGAGACGAATCCTCTCCCGGGGACGATGGGGTGAAGAGATGATCCAGCAGCAGACGATGTTGACGATCTCGGACAACTCGGGCGCGCGCCGAGCGATGTGCATCAAGGTGCTCGGCGGCACGAGGCGCCGCTACGCCAGCGTTGGCGACATCATCGTGGTTGCGATCAAGGATGCGATCCCGAACGGGGCGGTGAAGAAGGGCGAGATGGCGCGGGCCGTGGTCATCCGCACCCGCAAGGAAGTCCGCCGCAAGGACGGCTCCTACATCCGCTTCGATCAGAACGCCGCCGTTCTGATCGATAAGGCGAAGGAGCCCCGAGGGACGCGCATCTTCGGGCCGGTGGCAAGGGAACTGAGGGAGAAGGAGTTCATGAAGATCATCTCCCTCGCCCCCGAGGTGATCTAGATGCGCCCGATCGCGCACGAGACATCGACCGGCCGAGAGGAGGAATGAGGTGAAGATCCGCAAGGGCGATACGGTCGTGGTAATCCGCGGCGACGACAAGGGTAAGTCGGGGCGCGTGCTGTCGGTTGACCCCGAAAAGGGGGTTGTCATCGTCCAGAGGGTCCGTCTCGTCGTCCGGCACCAGAAGCCGGGTCGGAAGCAGGCGGTGAGGCAGGGCGAGGTCGAGAAGGAAGCCCCGATCCCGATCTCCGCCGTGGCGCTGGTCGATCCGAAGACGGACAAGCCGACCCGCGTGCGGTCGCGCCGCCCCGAGAAGGACGTGACGGATCGCGTCGCGGCCCGCAGAGCGAAGACCCGGGAGAGCGTCCGAACGGGCATGGACATCGAGAAGCCCGCGTTCAAACCGAGGACCTGAGGCAGCTGACAAGAGCCATTGGGCGGAGTGGATGGTAGAGACATGAGCGAGAAGGCCAAGAAGGCGACCGCGAAGCAGGCAGCGCCCCCCAAGAAGGGAGGCGCGATCGAGCCGCCGGCGGATTCCAGGAGCCGTGCGCTGTACAAGAACGATGTGGTTCCCCACATGATGAAGCGCTTCGCGTACACGAGCGTCATGAGGGTTCCGCGGCTCGTGAAGATCGTCGTCAACATGGGAGTGGGCGACTCCCTGCAGAACATCAAACTCCTCGACGCGGCCGTCGCCGACATGACCGCGATCACGGGGCAGAAGCCCGCGATTCGCAGATCGAGGAAGTCGATCGCGAACTTCAAGCTCCGCGCGGGGCAGCCGATCGGCGCGATGGTCACTCTTCGGGGACCGAGGATGTGGGAGTTCTATGATCGGCTGATGCTCATCGCGGTTCCCAAGATCCGCGACTTCCGCGGCTTCTCGCAGAAGTCGTTCGACGGCCGGGGGAACTACACATTCGGGATCAAGGAACAGGTGATCTTCCCGGAGATCAAGTACGACAAGGTCGAGAAGGTCAGGGGAATGGACGTGACCTTCGTGACATCGGCCCCGAACGATGAAGAGGGCCTCGAGCTGATGAGGGCGATGAAGTTTCCGTTCAGGGAGAAGTGACCGTCGTCAGGCGGGCAACAGGGGAGGCGTAAGTCGCGTGGCAAAGAAGTGCCTGATCGAGAAGTCGAAGCGCAAGCCCAAGTTCGGCGTCCAGGCCTACCACCGGTGTAGGCGTTGCGGGCGGCCGAGGGCTTTCTTGAGGAAGTTCGCCCTCTGCCGAATCTGCTTCCGGATGCTGGCGCTGAGCGGAGAGCTTCCCGGCGTCGTCAAGGCGAGCTGGTAGGACACGGGACCTCTTCCTGATCGGGAGCGGGACCCTCGGGGGTTAGTGGAATGAGTCAGACCGATCCGATTGCTGACATGTTGACCTGCATCCGGAACGCGATCCGGGCAAAGCACAGGCGCGTGGATGTGCCGGCCTCCAATCTCAAGGCGGCGATCGCAGAGCTGCTCGAGAGAGAGAGGTACATCCATAGCTTCAAGCGGATCGCCGACGACAAGCAGGGCGTCTTGCGCATCTATCTGAGATACGAGATGGGCGAGACCCCCGTGCTTGCCCATCTCGAACGGGTGAGCCGTCCGGGGAAACGGGTCTACGTCGCCAGGGATGAGGTCATGCGGGTCATGGGAGGATTGGGGAGCGCGATCCTCTCCACCACCAAAGGCGTGCTCACCGACAAGGAGGCCCGGGCGGCCGGGCTGGGCGGCGAGCTTCTCGCCAAGGTCTGGTAGCCGGGAGCAAGAGGAAGCAGAGGTATAGAACTATGTCGCGCGTGGGCAAGAAGCTCATACCGATCCCCAAGGGGGTCACGCTATCTCAGGAGGGGGACACGGTCCGCGTCGTCGGTCCCAAGGGACAACTGGCGGCGCGGCTCCAGCACGGTTTCGTGGTCAGGATCGACGGCGACACCGCCAAGGTGGAATCGGAGTTCGCCGCGGGGAAGGCGGGCGCGTTGCACGGCGTCTCCCGCGCGATGGTCGCCAACATGGTCCAGGGGGTCAGCCAGGGGTTCACCCGCGATCTGGAGATCATCGGAACCGGCTACCGCGTGTCGCTGGACGGCCGGAAGCTGATCCTGAAACTCAACTACGACCATCCGATCAACTTCCCGCTGCCGGACGGCGTTGATGCGGAAGTCACCGAGCGTCCCCCGAAGATCACGCTCAAGGGGATCGACAAGAAACTCGTGGGGCAGGTCGCCGCCAACATCCGCTCCCTCCAGCCCCCGGAGCCGTACAAGGGCAAGGGGGTCAAGTACGTCGAGGAGCAGATCCGCCGCAAGGCGGGCAAGTCGGCCGGGTAGCGCGGCGGGAGGGGTTAGACCATGAAGTCGGGAACGAATCGCTCTTTGCTGGCCAGATTGAAGCGGCATCGCAGGATCCGGAAGGACCTGCGGGGTAACGCCGAAGTGCCGCGGCTCTGCGTCTTTCGAAGCGCGAAGCACATCTACGCGCAGGTCATCGACGACGAGGCGGGAAGCTCGCTCTGCGGCGCGTCCAGTCTCAGCAAGGAGCTCGCCGGCGAGCTGGGCGGTCTGGGGAAGATCGAGAAGAGCAAGCGCGTGGGCGCCCTGATCGCGCGCCTCGCGCGTGAGAAGGGGATCGATCGGGTCGCCTTCGACCGGGGCGGGTATCTCTATCACGGCAGGGTCCGCGCCCTCGCCGAGGGCGCCCGCGAAGGCGGGCTTAAGTTCTAAGGCCAGGTGCCTGGAGAGAGGGAAACGACTTGAGAGGGGATCGAGGAGACCGTCACGAGCGCGGCGGCGAGTGGGGCGCAGAACCCGAGTTCGTCGAGCGCGTCATCCACATCAACCGGGTCGCGAAGGTCGTGAAGGGCGGACGCAGGTTCAGCTTCAACGCGATCGTCGCCGTCGGCAACCAGAAGGGGAAGGTCGGCGTCGGGCTCGGAAAGGCGAACGAGGTGTCCGAGGCGATCCGCAAGGCGGGGGACGCCGCGCGCAAGAGCCTCTTCGAGGTTCCCCTGCTGAAGAGCTCCATCCCGCACGTGGTGGTCGGGCAGTTCGGAGCGGGCAGGGTGCTCCTGAAGCCGGCCTCGGCCGGAACGGGCGTGATCGCGGGCGGAGGGGTTCGCGCCGTGCTCGAGGTGGCGGGGATCGCGGACATCCTCACGAAGAGCCTCGGCAGCTCGAACCCGCACAATGTCGTGAAGGCCACAGTGGACGGCCTGAAGAGGCTCCGTCGCGCCGCGAGCGTCGCGAAGGGGCGGGGCGTTTCGGTGGGCGAGCTGTTGGGCTTCGCCCAGAAGGCGCCGGGAGGACAGGATGGCGAAGCTCCTCAGAATCCAGCAGACGCGTAGCACCATCAACTGCAAGACCGACATGAAGCTCACGGTCAAGGCCCTGGGTCTGCGCAGGATCCGGCATACGGTGCTGCAGCCCGACAACCCCCAGATCCGCGGAATGGTCTTCAAGGTGAAGCACCTTGTGCGCGTCGAAGAGATCGAGGCGTAGGAACGGGAGGATGGCGATCCGATGAAGCTCAACGAGTTGAGGCCCGCCAAGGGGGCGAAGAAGAAGCGGAAGAGGGTCGGTTGCGGAACCGGCTCCGGCCACGGCGGGACATCGACGCGCGGGCACAAGGGGCACAAGGCCCGCTCGGGCGGCGGCAGCGCTTCCTGGTTCGAAGGCGGCCAGATGCCGCTGCAGAGAAGGGTCCCGAAGCACGGTTTCACGAACATCTTCCGGAAGGAATACCAGGTGGTCAACGTCGGCGCCCTCACCCGTTTCGATGCGGGAAGCGTCGTCGACCCGGAGTCTCTGCGGGAGGCCGGAGTCCTGAAGCGGCAGCATCCTGTGAAGCTGCTGGGGAACGGGACGCTCGATCGCGCTCTCGTCGTGAAGGTTCACGCGGCAAGCGAGGCGGCCAAGGCGAAGGTCGAGGCATCCGGCGGCAGCGTGGAGATATTGAGCCAGCAGAAGAGCGAAGGCGGTAAGAATGCTTGAGAGCCTGCAGTCGATTTTCAAGATCCCCGAGCTGAAGCGGCGGATTCTGATGACCGCCGGCTTGCTCGTCGTCTATCGGGTCGGCGGCCACATCCCCACGCCCGGCGTCGACGGCGGCGCCCTGACGAGCTACTTCCAGTCGCAGGCGCAGAACACGCTTTTCATGCTCTACGACCTGTTCGCTGGGGGGAACTTCTCCAAGGCGACGATCTTCGCCCTGGGCATCATGCCCTACATCAGCGCGTCGATCATCCTGCAGCTCTTCGGCGCCGTCATCCCCTACTTCGAGAAGCTCCAGAAGGAGGGGGAAGAGGGCAGGCGGAAGATCACGCAGTACACGCGCTACGGAACGGTCCTCCTGGCGGTCGTCCAAGCCTTCGGCATCTCGATCTTCCTCGAGAGCCTGAACACGCAGTTCTCGATACCGGTGGTCCCGAACCCTGGCTTTGCATTCCGAATCATCACCGCTCTGACGATGACGGCGGGGGCCGTGTTCGTCATGTGGCTCGGCGAGCTGATCACCGACAAGGGGATCGGGAACGGGATGTCGCTGTTGATCTTCATCGGCATCGTCGCCCGCTTCCCGGCTGAGGCGATCAACACCATCCGCGCAATCGCGCAGGGGTCCCTGAACCCCATCGTGGTGATCGTGCTCGCGGTCTTCATGGTCCTCGTGACGGCGTTCGTGGTCATGATGACGCAGGCCCAGCGGAAGATCCCCGTCCAGTACGCCAAGCGGATCGTGGGACGGAAGATGTACGGGGGGCAGAGCACACACATCCCGCTGCGCGTCAACACCGCCGGCGTGATCCCGATCATCTTCGCGCAGTCGATCATCATCTTCCCGAGCACGATCGCGAGCTTCTTCCCCAACAGCGACGTCATGCAGGGAATGACGCGCTTCTTCGCTCCGGGCGGGCTCGTCTACATGCTCCTCTACGCGATCATGATCATCTTCTTCACCTACTTCTATACCGCGATCGTCTTCAATCCGGTGGACATCGCCGAGAACATGAAGAAGTTCGGGGGGTTCATCCCCGGGATCCGGCCGGGAAGGCACACGTCGGACTACATTGACCGGATTCTGAACCGCATCACGCTTCCGGGGGCCCTCTTCCTGGCGATCATCGCCGTGCTGCCGGATCTGATGCTGAGATACGGGAACGTGCCGTTCTACTTCGGAGGCACGAGCCTCCTGATCGTCGTGGGAGTGGCGCTCGACACGCTCCAGCAGATCGAGTCGCACCTGTTGATGCGCCACTACGACGGATTCCTGAAGAAGGGCCATTTGAAGGGCCGGAGGTTCTACTAGAGGTGAAGGCATGCGCTTGATCCTGATCGGAGCGCCCGGATCGGGAAAGGGGACCCAGGCGGAGCTGCTGGTGAAGCGCTACGGGGTTCCGCAGATAGCGACCGGGGATATCGTCCGCGCCGAGATCGCGGCGGAGACGCCGGTGGGGCTGCGCGCCAAGGAGCTCGTGCACGCCGGCCTCCTGATCCCGGACGACGTGATGCTCGAGATGGTGCGCAGGCGGCTTCAGGAGAAGGACGCGGCCGGCGGGTTCATTCTCGACGGATTCCCCCGCTCGATTCCCCAGGCCGAGGGGCTGGACGGGATCCTGGCGGGGTCGGGGAAGCGGCTCGACGCGGTGATCAAGATCGACGTGCCCAAGAAGATCCTGTTCGACCGCATGACGGGACGGCGGATCTGCTCCGGGTGCAACGGCGTCTACAACCTGGCGGCCAAGCCGCCCAGGGTGGAAGGCAAGTGCGACCAGTGCGGCGGGGCGCTCATCCAGCGGGCGGACGACACGGAGGAGACGGTCCGCAAGCGCCTGCACGTGTACGAGAGCACAACGGCGCCCCTGATCGACTTCTACGACGCGAAGGGGTTGCTCGTCATCGCCCACGGCGAGGGCGAGATTGCAGATGTTGCGGCGGAGATCGAGCGCGGGATTCGCGCCCGGACTGCGCCGGGCCGGTAAACGTGGGTGACACGCGCATCCACATCCGCAGACCGAGCGAGATCGAGAGGATACGCCGAAGCGCCTCGATCGTCGCGGAATGCTTGAGGTTGGTGAAGGGAATGGTCAGGCCGGGACTCACGACAGGGGAGATCGACCGCGCTGTGGAGGATCTGATCCTCCGCGCGGGCGCGTCCCCATCGTTCAAGGGGTACATGGGATACCCGGCGAGCACGTGCGTCTCGGTGAACGAGCAGGTGGTTCACGGAATCCCGGGCGACCGCGTCCTGGGCGACGGGGACATCGTGAGCGTCGACGTGGGGGCATTCCTGGACGGGTATCACGGCGACGGCGCCTGGACCTTCCCGGTCGGGGAGGTCTCGAAGAAGGCGTCGGATCTGATGAGCGTGACCCGGGAGTGCCTCGATCGGGCGATCCAGCAGGCGGTGGCCGGCAGGCGGGTGGGGGACATCTCCTCCGCGATCCAGGTCCACGCCGAGAGCCACGGATATGAAGTGGTGCGCCAGCTCGTCGGCCACGGCATCGGGCAGTCGTTGCACGAGGGGCCGCAGGTCCCGAACTACGGCG
>VGJL01000097.1 GCA_016867495.1 Candidatus Eisenbacteria bacterium
GATCGCCGTCCATCCCGACGAGCCGTACTTCCTCACGATGCGGGCCCAGTCCCTGCTCGCCGCCGGCGACGCGGACGGGGCCCTGGAGCATCTGGCCCGCGCCGCGCGAGGCGCGCCGGACTACGGGCTTCCGCTCTGCATGATGGGCGACATCCTGTTCGATCAGAAGCGCGCTCCGGAAGGCGCGGTCGCCCACTGGACCGACGCGGTCGCGCGGGATCCGAAGGATGTGCGGCCACAAATGAGGCTGAGCGATTGGTATCTCGCCAGCCGGCAGTTCGAGCGCGCGATCGACGTCTCCCAGAGGGCGCTCGAGATCGACCCCCGGCTCGAGTGGGCCCATCTCAACATCGCCCGCGCCTACGCCGAGATGGGCCAACTCGAACTCGCGATCGACTGGACCAAGAGAGCGATCCGCGTCAACTCCCGATCGGTCGATGCCCTGGACCTCCTCGGCCTCGCGCGCCTGAGCCGCGGCGAGCCGGGGGAGGCGGCGAAGATCTTCGAGAAGGCGATCCGGATCCGCCCGACGGACGCGGTTCTCACGCACGCCGGGATCGCCCACGCGCACATGAAGAACGCCGAGCGGGCGATCGCGCTGCTCGAGCGCGCTCTCGAGATGAACCCGAGGAATCCGGAAGCGAACTACCAGATCGGGCTGCTCCTCGAAGGGAGGGGCGACCGCGGCCGCGGAGTCGAGCATCTCCGCCGGGCCGCCCGCCTCGGCTTCCCCCCCGCGGAGCAGGCGCTGCGCGCGCGGGGGGCCGCATGGTGACCGAAACCAGACCCGCTGGGGGAATCGTCTTCCACAAGACGATGGACCGCCCGGCGATGGTTGAGTTCTACAGGGGCCGCGTCGGGATGCGCGTCTGGCTCGAGCAGGCCGACTGCACGATCCTGAGCCACGGGAACCTCCTCCTCGGCCTCTGCCAGCGCGAGGAACGGACGACGGAAGGGATCCTCTGCGAGGATCGCTACGTGGCGACCGTCACCCCCGTCGGCTTTCCGGCGAGCTGGCCGCAGGCCTCGCCGCGCCGGCCTCTCGACTTGAGGGAGGCGTGACCGCCGGCGGCGCTCACTCCACCTGGAACCAGAGCGAGGCTCCCCAGTAGAGATCGTCCGTCCCCACCGCCGGGCCGAAGACGGCCTGCATCTCGCTCGTGTGCTCCCGCGACAGGAAGTGCGTGGCCATGACGACCCGGTATCTCCGCGAGTGGGCCAGGAGCGCGTGAAGGACGTACTGCTCCGTGTAGAGCCTCTTCTGGTACAGGAACGGATAGTCGTACGGGATGAAGACATCGTGGACGTGGACGAGCGTCCCCGCGGGGACCGAAGGGAGGATCTTGTTGTAGATCTGCGGGATGTCGCCCCGGGCGCGCGCGATATGACTCGAGTCGATGAAGAGCAGCGCGCCCCCGTCGAGGGGGAGATGATCCGCGCCGATCTCCTCCACGCGGCGATTGATGATCACGTCGGCATGCCCCCTCACATCGGCCCTCGGCTCGGGATCGATCACCGTGATCCGCGATTGGAGGCCATGCTCCGAGGAGACCTTCCTCGCGATCATCGTGCTATACCCCGCCCCGATCTCGACGATGCTCGGCGGACGATGGTCGAGGATCATCGCCGCGTAGATCTCCGCGTCGGGCGTCGGATAGGTGCCGTTGTGGATTCGATCCTGGCCCGGACACCTCGTGTTGATGCGCGGGTCCTCGCGGAGCGACCGGAAGAGATCGGCGCGCGAGGTCTTCCACCTGGCGAGGAGGGCCAGCTGCTCGTCCGGGCGCAGGTCGATCCCCCCGTGGCCGATCCGATCCCGAGGCCGGAAGCTCGACAGGTCGGACTCCGGGAGATCGGGGGGCAACACCCACTGCCGGACATACCGATCGAACTCCCTCCGGGATCCGAAACCCGGAGCGAGCCGCCGGATGATCCCGCCCGCCCATCGCCTCGGTTTGCCGCCCGCCGGTTGCAGAGACATGCGGCCTATATCCTACCGCGGATCAGTAGCGGCAGGAACCGCCGCGTCTGGCGTGGTAGTCCTGGTGGTAGTCCTCCGCGGGATAGAAAGGGCCGGCCGGCTCGATCTTCGTCACGATGGGACGCCCGAGCTGCTTCGCCGACCCCTGCAGGGAAGCGACATGCGCTCTTGCCTTCGATGCCTGCTCGTCCGTGGCCGCGAAGATCGCCGAACGGTACTGCTCGCCCACGTCCGGCCCCTGGCGATTGAGGGTCGTCGGATCGTGGATCTCGAAGAAGACGCGCAGGAGATCCTCGTACGCGAGACGCGCGGGATCGAAGGTGACGCGCACGGTCTCGGCGTGCCCCGTCCGGCCGCCGCAGACCTGCTGGTAGGTGGGATCCGGGACGGTCCCTCCCATGTAGCCCGAGACGGCGTCGATCACTCCGGGGACTTTCGAGAACTCGTCCTCCGTTCCCCAGAAGCAGCCGCCCGCGAAATAGGCGTTCTCCGCAGGCACCGGCAGCGACTCGGGAGGCAGCGGCGTTCCCTCGGGAAGGAAGAGCAGGGCGGCCGAGTTGACGCAGTAGCGCAATCCGGTGGGCGCGGGCCCGTCGTCGAAGAGATGGCCGAGGTGGGCGCCCGATCGCGCATCGAGAATCTCGGTGCGGATCATCCCGTGGCTGCGGTCCTCCTTCTGGATGATGTGGCCGGGATCGACCGGCTCGAAGAAGCTCGCCCAGCCGCTCTTGGAAATGAACTTCGCCCCGGAACGGAAGAGGGGAAGCCCGCTCACGACCGAGACATAGATGCCGGCCTCCTTCTTGTCGGTGTAGATTCCGCAGAAAGGAGGTTCGGTGTCGGCATGAAAGGCGATCCGCTCCTGCTCCGGCGTGAGACGGGCGCGGGCCGCCTCGACTTCCGCGGCCGTCCACGGGGTGATGTCGTATCCCGATCTCGAATAGCGGAACATGTCGTTCCCTCCCGTTCCTGCGACCTTCTTCCCCTCCGCCGCGGCTGATCCTCCGCCCGCAGCGTGATCGACCCAGCGGGCGCTGCCGAAGAGAAGCAGGGCGGCGACCCCGATCGCGGCCGCCATGGTCCCTGCGCCCCGCACCCCCGAGCCTCTCTTCATGTCTAGACGATACATCGTGGCCACTTCTTTCGCCCCCTCCTTGCGGCCGGCCGATCGCGAACAAGCAGGTACCCGCAAAGCGGCGTCCGGGTCCGGGGCCGGGCTCTTCCCCGCGTCTGCCCAGGATCTGGGCCGACCCGGAGACCCTTGCGGCGCCCCTCGCGGACGGCGTAGATTCCTGCTCCATAGATGCGAAGTCTGACCGATCGGATTCTCACCGGACTCCGGGGTCTGGAGCAGAAGGTCCTTGGGAGGGAGAAGAGCCCCCTCGAGAAGGGGATCTTCCACCACATCTCCCTCATCGCGTTCTTCGCGTGGGTCGGTCTCGGCGCCGATGGGCTCTCGTCATCCTGCTACGGGCCTGAGGAAGCTTACCGCGCCCTCGGCGAGCAGGTGCATCTGGCGCCCTTCCTGGCCATCGCGACGGCGATCACCGTCGGGGTCATCGCCGCCAGTTACTCCCTGATCATCGAGCTCTTTCCGAGCGGAGGGGGCGGATACCAGGTCGCAACGCGCCTCCTCTCGCCCCGCGTCGGAGTGGTGAGCGGCTGCGCCCTGATCATCGACTACGTCCTGACGATCGCCGTCTCCGTCGCGAGCGGCATCGGCGCGCTCCTCTCCTTCTTCTCCCGCGCCGACTCGCCTCTCAAGGTCCCGCTCTGCATCGCGGTCATCTTCCTGCTGGTGCTCCTCAACCTTCGAGGCGTCAAGGAATCGATCACGACGCTGCTGCCGATCTTCATCGTCTTCGTCCTCACGCACGCGATCCTCATCTTCGGGGGATTCTTCTCGCATCTCGACTCCCTGCCGGGCGTCGTGAACCACACGGTCCAGGGGACACAGGAGAGCATCCAGGGCGTGGGGCTGATCGCCACCCTCCTGATCCTCTTCAGGGCCTATAGCATGGGAGCGGGAACCTACACGGGGATCGAGGCGGTCTCGAACGGCCTGCGCGTTCTGCGCGAACCGCGCGTGCGCACGGGCAAGCGGACGATGTTATACATGGCGGTCTCCCTCGCCGTGACGGCGGGAGGCATCCTCTTCGCCTACAGGCTCTATGAGGTCGGCCACACGCCCGGACGGACCCTCAACGCGACTTTGCTCCATGCCTTCGCCGATCCGTGGAACTCGGTCGGGATCCCTCTCGGATCGATCTTCGTCGCCCTTGCGCTCCTCTCCGAGGGACTCCTCCTCTTCGTCGCGGCGCAGACCGGGTTCGTCGGCGGACCCCAGGTGCTGGCCTCCATGGCCGTCGACCGATGGATGCCCACCCGCTTCGCCAACCTGAGCAGCCGGCTTGTCACCGGCAACGGCGTCCTTCTCATGGGAACTGCCGCGGGCGTCGCCCTGCTTTACACGAAGGCGAACGTGAGCCACCTCGTTCTCATGTACAGCATCAACGTCTTCGTGACCTTCACTCTCTCGCAGCTCGGGATGGTCAGGCACTGGTGGCAGGTGCGGCGCACGGTGCGAACCTGGCTTGGCCGCTTCGTGCTGAATGGGACCGGATTGACCCTCTCGTTCGGGATTCTGATCGTCACCGTCCTCCTCAAGTTCGCGCACGGGGGCTGGGTCACGGTCGTCATCACGGGCAGCCTGGTGGGAATCGCCTTCCTCATCAAGCGCCACTACCGGCGCGTGGGGCTGGCGGCGCAGACGCTCAATCTCATCGCGGCCGACCAGTACCTGAGCCCCGGCGCGGCGGGCGCGGAGGTCTCGCGCCGGCCCCTCGCCCTCTTCGTGAATCGCTATGACGGCCTGGGGCTGATTACCATGAACCGCGCGCTCGAGCTCTTCTCGAAGCAAGTCGATCGAATCATCTTCTTGAGCGTGGCGCAGGTCGACTCGGACCAGTTCCAGGACGAGGAGCACCTCGACACCTTCCTCGAGAACAGGCGCCAGGAGATCGACAAGTTCGTCCGGCTGGCGCGCCAGCGCGGATACGAGGCCGAGTCCCACCTGGTGACGGGAACCGATGTCGTCGCGAAGCTGGAGTCTCTGGCCCTGGCGACGCGCGAGAAGTACCCGGCGACGCTCTTCGTCGCGGGCCAGGTCGTCTTCGAGCGCGAGACCTTCACGACGCGGCTGCTCCACAACGAGGTCGCCTTCGGGCTGCAGAAGCGCCTCATCTTCCAAGGCCTCGACGTGCTGATCCTCCCGGTCACGCTTCCCGAGGAGGCGCGGTAGGAGGCTCCGGTCATGCCGGATCAATCCTGATCCGCGCCCTGGCGGCCGGTCCCGTCCCAGAGGGTGCGGCGCCGGGTGCGCCAACCGTTGACCGACCCCAAGCCTCGATGTGGGGCGCCGCAGATCGTGTTGACTGCGTCCTCGGCGCTCCCTCCGCAGATCCGCCTACGGGAGGCTCCGCCCCAGGTAGACCAGCTTCCTGTCCGAGACCTGGGACCCTATCGTGAGCCGGGCGATGTAGATCCCGGCCGGGAGCGCGCGGGGCCGCCACGCGGCCCGCACTTCATCGCCCGCCTTGACGCCATCCCCTACCCTGCCGCCCAAGAGATCGGCGGTCCTGCGCCCCGCCGGGTCGTAGATCGAAAGCAGCAGCGGCGCTCCCGCGGGGGCCGAGGCGGGCACCACCGATCGCAGGACAGTCGAGTGTGTGAACGGGTTCGGCCCGTCGAGCGCGAGTCCGCCCCAGCGATGCTCGGAACCGGGCTCAGCCGCGATCCCGGACAGCTCCATGACATCGATCTCGCGCGGCGGGCCCCAAGGGGCCGCGTCCCCCTCACGGTCGATCGCTTGCACGGCGAAGTGGAACGAACCGGACGGGTGATCGACGAAGCTCAGCTCGGGCGCCGTCAGCCCGGTCGCCACGACGGTCTCGTTCACGAAGAGGTCCGCGGGCTCGATATCGTCGACGAACCACCCATCGTAGTTCGTCCACCCGTCGCTGTTGTAGCGGAAGCGGAGCCAGATCACCTCTCCTTCATAGGCCGAAAGATCGAAGCTCGCCTGGACCCAGGATGTCTGGTTGCCGGTGATCCCGTTGCCCAGGTTCCTTCCGTAGGGATCGTTGTTCGTCGTGATGCTGCCGGGAATCGGCGTGAAGTGGCGCGCATCGGTCGCCAGCTCGACGTAGCCGTAGTCGTAGTGGTTCTCGAGCCGATAGTAGGTCCAGAACCTCAGGACCTCTCCGGGGCGCACCCGATGGCCCCGCTTCGAGAGGAGAGTGTTGTTCACGTTGCTCGTGTTGCCGCCGTGGAAACTGTGGCTCGATGAGTGGTAACGCGTCGTGCTCCAGCTCCAGCCGTCCTCCGTCCAGCGATTCCGGTTCGCCCCCTCGAGATTGTCGGCGCCGACGACGAGGTCGGTTCCCCTGATCACGTTCCACCGCGTCGCGGGGTTGTCCTGATCGGGACGCGGCTCGCCCCAGGTCAAGACGAAGTCGGGCGGAACGGAGTCGGGCGAGGCGACTTCCGAGGGACCCGGCGGCAGCGCCCGGTAGGGATTGTCGGCCAGCTCGCACATTCGCAGGTTCCCCTCGAGATTCTCCGCGCAGAGGGCGGGGATCCTGCTCTCCGCGGGCCAGAAGCCGTCCGACGAGGTTCCCACCTCGGTGGTGTAGGCGAAGATCTTCGGCTTGGTCGTCTGCTCGCCGTACATCCAGTCGTTGGCGCCGCCGTTGGTCCTGTAAAGCATCTCCCAGGCGGTCCCTGAGTCGTAGCCGCTGATCGCGCGGCGCCGTCCCGCTAGGGCCAGGAATGCGTCGTTGTCCTCGATGTGGATGTTCTCGTACCCCATTGCGAAGAGGTCGTAGCCGCCGTAGGAGTGGTAGTTCAGGCAGATCGTGAACTCCTTCGATTCTACGAAGTCCCTCATCGCGGAGATCTCGGGCTCGCTGAAGGCAGCGGTGCCGCGGTAGGTCTCAGAGGCCCCATTGGGGCTCGAGCCCTCGTCGTCGTAGCCCCACATGTAGCCGAAGTTGCGATTCAGATCGACGCCGAAGCTTCCATCGAGGTTGTCGCGGCGGTTCTTGCGCCACATCCCGCCGCCGAGGGGGTCGGTCAGGACATTGTACTCGACCCCGTCGGGATTGACGACCGGCTGGAGGTAGATCTCCCTCGTGTTCACGATGTTCGAGATCCGGTGCTCCGTTCCGTAACCGTCGAGCAGACGCCGCGCGAGGTCGAAGAGGACCTCGAAGCTGATCGGCTCGCGCGCGTGGATGTAGGCGTTGAAGAAGATCTCGGGCTCGTCCTCGTCGATGCCGGGATTGTCGGAGATCTTGTACATCCAGATGGGGCGCCCCTCCAGGGTCGTCCCGATGCTGAACTTGGGCGTCATGATCTCGGGACGCAGGGCGGCGAGGGAGTCCATCGCATGGATCGCCTCGGTGTATGTGTGATAGGCGCCGAAGTCGCTCGTCCGGCTCAGTCGCGAGGCGTAAAACGCCTCGAGGTCGTGCGCGACCAGATCCAGATCGAACCCCAGGGCCCGCAGTCGATCGACCCGCTCCGGGGCGAGGGGAAGCTCGATCGCCTCATCGAGGTAGGCGGCGCCGCGGTCCCTCATCTCGGGAGCCGCCTCCATCAGACGGAGGAAGTCGGCCTTGTCGCGGGGAACGACCCGGACGAGCTGCGTGGCGGTCGCTGCCGTCGCGGCCATGGCGAGCGCGGCGGCGATGCATGACAGGGGGATCAGGAGACTTCGGCGCATGGGGTTCTCCGTGGGTTGAGGCCTCGGGTCTCTGCCGCAGTGCGGGGCGTCACTCTTACAATTGTAGCACCTGGCGGGCCGATCGGGGACCGTCAAGACGCGAGCAAGCGGACCTCCCGCTGGCGCGCCGTCAGCCAGACGCACCCCGCGTCGCTCACCTGCGCCATCTCCTCGATGCCGAGGTAGCCTCTGCCCTCCACCATGACCCCGAGCTCGAGCGTGTAGACCTCTCCCGCCCGCACCGGCAGGTAGGGCAGCCGGCCCAAACGCTCCCATCGCGGCGCGAGGACCCCTCCGCCGTCGTGTCCGCTCCTGCCGACCTGATGCCCGATCGCGTGCGCGTACTCCGGATACCCGCGATCGAGGATCGTCGCCCGGCCGGCGGCATCGACGGCCCAGCCCTCGACTCCCGGCCGGAGCGCTTCCGCGCCCGCGGTGACGGCCGCGTTCACCGCGTCGAGCGCGCGAGAGACATCCCCCGGAATCCCCGCTCCGGCCCGCTCGGGCATGTACCAGCAGCGCTGCATGTCGGAGCAGTAGCCGTGAACCGACACTCCCAGGTCGATGTGGAGGATCTGTCCGGGGCGGAGCGCGATCTCGGCCGAGGGGATCCCGTGGCCGATCATCGAGTCGGGTCCGATGTTCACGATCGGATCGCCCACCCGGCTCCAGGCGTAGCCGAGCCCTTCTGCGTCGATCTTCCCCTGGATGAAGTCGTAGATCTCCCGCTCCGTCCTCCCGGGGACGAGACGCTCGAGGGACTCCAGCAGCGGGCCGCGGATCCCCTCGTCGTACGCGATGACGTCCTGCCAGTCGCCCGAGGCCCGGATCGGATCGGCGTCGTAGCGGCCGACGATCGCGACCCGTCCACGATCCGGCGTGACGATCAGCGCGCTCTGCCAGACCAGCGGCGTCTCCAGGATCAGGGGAAGGACCGGATCGCCTCCCTCCGCCGTCTCGCGGACGAAGGTGATCCAGGCGTCGATGCCCGCGGCGCGGAGGAGCTCCGTCGCCTGGGCGAGCTTCTGCGCTGTCAGCGTCTTCATCTCCTCAGGATCCCCCTCAAGTGGCCTATCGCCTCGTCGATCTCATCGCGCGTGTTGAGACAGGAGAGGCTGAAACGCAGCGTCCCGCCCGAGGCGAAGGTGCCGAGCGTTCGATGCGCGCGGGGCGCGCACTGCAACCCCGCGCGGCAGAGGACTCCGGCGCGATCGAGATCGCGGGCGATCTCGTCCGTTTCCCGCCCTTCGACCGTGAAAGAGGCGATCGCGATCTGGCTCTCCGGCGCGCCGGGCCCGAACAGCCTCACTCCCGGCAGACCGCGAAGGGCCGTCCAGAGAGCGGACAGCAGCTCCCCGTGAATCCGGCGCTGGCGATCGATGCCGCCGCCCATCACATACTCGATTCCCGCCCGCAGGCCCGCGATGCCCGGGATGTTCAGCGTCCCCGCCTCGTAGCGATCGGGCACCGTCGAAGGCTGCTCTTCGAAGGCGCTGCTGCTTCCTGTCCCCCCATGAAGGAGCGGAGCGATCATCTCCGGATCACGGACGTAGAGCGCGCCCGTCCCCGCGGGTCCCAGGAGCCCCTTGTGCCCCGTGAGGGCGAGGGCGTCGATCGGATCGCGGCCCACGTCGAGATCGACGACGCCTGCCCCTTGCGCCCCGTCGACCAGGACTGAGACGCCGGCCCGCTCGCAGAGGGCGGCAACCTCGCTGACCGGCATGATCTCGCCGGTCACGTTCGAGACCGCCGTGATCGCCACGAGCCTCACCGGATCCCGGCCGGCTCCGAGCCTCTCCTTCAACCTGTCGAGATCGACGGGGCGATCGGCCGTCCCCGGCAGATCCTCGACGATGACCCCCCTGGACCGCTCCAGGTGCCGCAGGGGGCGCATGACGGCGTTGTGCTCGAGCAGACCCGCGAGGACGCGGTCCCCTTTCCGCAGCGAGCCGAAGAGAACGAGGTTGATCGCTTCCGTGGCGTTCTTGGTCATGATGACGTGGCTGCTGTCCGGGGCGTGGATCAGTTTCGCGAGCGCTTCCCGCGCCCCCGCCACGAGCCGCGCC
>VGJL01000098.1 GCA_016867495.1 Candidatus Eisenbacteria bacterium
GCGTCGCCGACCTGCAGGATCGTTCCTTCCGTCTCGGCGAGGATGATGTCCCGGGTGACCCGCTCATCCTCCGACATCGGAATCAGGTGGTTCGTTCCCGGAGTGTCGATGACCTCCCCGCGCCCCTCCGGCCCGGCCTGCGTGCCGCGCGTCACCTCGATCGTCGTCCCGGGGTAGTTGGAGACATTGACGTAGCGTCCGGTCAGGGCGCCGAAGAGGACGCTCTTGCCGACATTGGGGTTCCCGACGAGCAGGAGCGCTCGCGCGTCGCCCGCTCGCGCTGCTCCTCGGTCTGTGGTGCGTGCCTGCATCGATTGGTCCAGATGTCCCCGTTCCGACCGCGTTTCAGCGAACAGAGGAGCGTACGCGGCCGCCATCCGCAAGTCAAACCAGGCGGCGGGCGATGGTGGCGGGCGATGGTGGCGGGCGAGAGCGACGCGCGCCGCCTCGGAGCAAGCGTTGCTCCTTTCCTCGCTTCTCCGGAGCTGCTAGCCTCGACCTCCCGGCGGATTCGATCTCCATGACGCGTCTGCCGGCCCCGAACTCCGGAGGATCCGATGCCCAGGAAGAGCAGAGTCAGCGTCTGGCGGCAGCTCGCGGGTCTGCAGACCGAGGCGAGCCATCCGAGGACGAGGGATCTCGATCTCCTCGATGAGGAACGGATGGCGCGCCTGATCCACGGCGAGGACCTGCAGGCCTTCAAGGCGGTCGACGCCGCGCTTCCCCGGATCGCGAAGGCCGCCGGCCTCGCGGCGCGCGCCCTCGCCTCGGGCGGCAGGATCCTCTACGTGGGCGCGGGGACGAGCGGAAGGCTCGGGGTCCTCGACGCGGCCGAGTGCCCTCCGACCTTCGGGAGCCCGCAGAGCCGCGTGCGCGGAGTGATCGCGGGCGGCTCGCGGGCGCTCAGCCGTTCCATCGAGGGGGCGGAGGACCGCGCCGCGGAAGCCCGGCGCGAGATCGCCCGGTTGCGGTGCGGGCCGGGCGATCTGGTCATCGGGATCGCGGCCAGCCGCCGCACGCCCTTCGTTCTCGCCGCCGTGGATGAGGCGCGGCGCAAGGGGGCGCGAACGGTCTTCATCCACTGCAACCGGGCGGGACGAGAGGAGAAGGGGTGCGATGTCGTCATCCGTCTGCCGGTCGGGCCGGAAGTCCTGACCGGCTCGACGCGCATGAAGTCGGGCACGGCGCAGAAGATGACCCTGAACCTCATCTCGACCATCGCGTGGGTCCGCCAGGGGAAGGCCTTCGGGAACCTGATGGTCGATCTTCAGGCGCGGAGCGAGAAGCTCAGAGCGCGCGGCCTGCGCCTTGTGGTCTCGACGACGGGGCTCTCGCGCCCCTCGGCCTCCCGGCTGTTGCGGAGGGCGGGGGGGAGCGTCAAGCTCGCGATCTACATGGGCAGGACAGGAGCGGGCGCGGCCGAGGGGAAAGCCGCCCTCCGCGCGGCGGGGGGGATCCTGCGCGAGGCCCTGAGGAGGGCCGGCGCCCCGGCGGATCCGCACAGGCCGCACGCCGTCCCGTCCTTGCGAGGCCCCGGAGGGCGTGCTACCGTCCGCCGGGATCGTGGGCGTCGTGGCGCCGATCGATGAGGCGAAGAGACGAAGGGCGCCTGGGAATGGAGGAGAGGCGATGAGTAGGTTCGCGGTGGTCCTTCTGGCTTGCGTCCTTCCGCTCGCTGCGGGGCAGGTCGCCCGAGGGGGCGAGCGCGCTTCGTTCGATGTTGGCGGCGGGCTGCTCATGGGCGGGTACCTCGGCGATCTCCAGGACAACTGGAGTCCAGGGATGGGTGGATCCCTCTTCATCCAGGTGCCGTGGTGCTGCGACACGGAGGGGCGCCTTCGCGCCTCGATGCTCTGGAACGATGGCGCAACCCGGGGAGGGGTCGTTGGAGACGGGCCCGACCTCGGAGCGCTTGAGGGCGACACGCCTCGCTCCTTCAGACGGACGAGCTACGAGGCGACGCTCCTTTGGCGCGCCGAGTGCTGCCCCATCGGCGATGCCGGCGTTCCCTATCTCGGAGCCGGGATCGCCGCCTACGAGCGCGACATCGTCTATGACAACCCTTCCGGCCGGAACGAGGTGGGCGCCTGGAGCTGGGGAGGACACGGAGTCGCGGGGCTTCGCCTCTACAGGACCTCGGGGCTCTTCGTCGCTCTGGAAGGGACGCTCCACGCCTTCGACACGCCGAAGAAGTGGACGGTCGGCTATGACGCGGCCCTCCTCGTCGGAGTCCGTCTCGCCCCCTAGTCGTGGCGATCCGACAGCCGAAGATCCCCGACGGCGGCCTCTACATCGGGCTGAATTCGGGAACCTCCGCCGATCGGATCGACGCCTGCCTCGTCCGCGCGCCTTCCTCTCGGGCAGGCGGTGAGCGTCCCCTCCGAATCCGCCTGCTCGCGCGCGCATCGGCGGCGATTCCCGCTCCGCTCCGGGATCTGATCTATGCCGGCCCCGATCGAATGAGCGCGCGCGATCTCTGCGTCCTCGACGCCAGAATCGGTGAACGGTTCGGAGTCGCGGCGGCGCGCGTTCTCTCCATCTCGGGAGTCGAACCGTCAGACGTGCGGGCGATCGGCCTTCACGGCCAGACCGTTTGCCACCTGCCGGCCGCGAAGGGGGGTTCGTGCTCGCTGCAGATCGGCTCCCCCGAGCGCGTCGCCGCAATCGCCGGAATCGATGTCGTCAGCGACTTCCGGCAGGCCGACATCGCGGCGGGAGGCGAGGGCGCGCCGCTGAGCCCGGTTCTCGATCACGCCCTCTTCCGCGGCGGAGGGGGAGCGCTAGTCCTCAACATTGGAGGGATCGCCAACCTGACCGCGGTCCCCGCGTCGGGAGATCGGGAGCGGGTCGTCGGACTCGACGTCGGTCCCGGGAACATGCTCCTCGACGGCCTCGCGCGCCGCTGGAGCCGCGGCAGGCTTGGGCGGGACGAGGGAGGGGGCATGGCGCTTCGCGGGAGAGTCGATCCGACGCTGCTCGCGCGCGCTCTAGCCTACCGGCCGCTTCTAAGCCGCACGACGCGCTCCCTGGGAAGGGAAGAGTTCGGGGAGCCGTTCCTCGATCACTTCCTCGCGGGAGCGCTCCGGCCGCCGCGCGCGATCGAGAATCTTCTCGCCACGGCGGCGGCCGTGACGGCGGAGTGCGCCTGGAGAGCGGTCGCATCGACCGTTCTCCCTCGCGGCGGATCGTGGGGCCGCTCGCTCTGGGTCTGCGGGGGCGGACTGCGCAACGGGGCGATCCTCCGCGAACTGCGGGCGCGCTTCGAGCCGCGCAGCTTCGCTGTGCGACCGTTCGAGCGAGGCGGCGTCTCCGCGCGCGACCGCGAGTGCGTCCTCTTCGCCTTTCTCGCCCGGGAGTTTCTCGCCCGCAGGCCCGGCAACATCCCCTCCGTCACGGGAGCGACGCGCCCGGTCGTCTTGGGCAGCCTCTCGCCGCGCCCGGTCGTCTTGGGCAGCCTCTCGCCGCGTCCGGTCGTTCTGGGCAATCTCTCGTCGCGCCCGGAACCCGCCGGGGGCCACCGGCCGCCGCGCGCGAGGAAGGCGGGCTAGAGGATGCGGCTTCGCCCGGCCGTCCTCCTTCTGGCGCTCGCGCTCATGCCGGACATCGCCGGAGGCGCCCCGGAGGCCCGGACTCCGATCGTCAAGATCGGGATCGCGCCGGAGGTCTTCTCGGCTTCGATCCGATCCGCCGGCTCGTGGAGGATCGGGGCGCTGGGCGGCGGGAGGAGGATCGAGGAGGTCCCTCCCGGCGGATCCTGGCGCTTCGAGGCGGTCGGCGACCGTCTCCAGATCGAGGATCATCGCGGAGCCAGGCTTCCCGCAGGAGGCGACACGCTCTTTCTCTTTCCTTCCCCGGGAAGCGATCTCTGCCTCGAGATCGACGGCAAAGGATACCGCGGTGAGGCGATCGTCTACGCCGCGGGAGGGGGGCGGCTCTCGGTCGTCAATGTCATCGATCTGGAATCGTATCTGCGCGGCGTCCTTCCGGCCGAGATCGGCGATGGCGGCGCGAAGGGGTTCGAGGCGGTGAAGGCGCAGGCGGTCGCCGCGCGCTCCTACACGCTTGCGCATCTGAACCGGTGGCGCGCCCGCGGCTTCGATCTGCTTCCCACCGTCGAAGACCAGGTCTACCTAGGGATCGCCGGCGAGAGGAAAGCGACCGACCGCGCCCTGCGGGAGACGTGCGGTGTTCTCGCCCACCATGACGGCCACCCGATCGAGGCTTACTACAGCTCGACCTGCGGCGGAATGACGGCCTCGCTGGAGGATGTCTGGGGCCGCCCCCCGAGGCCCTACCTCAAGGCGCGGCGCGACGCCCGCCGGAAGGGGGAGGAGTCGTTCTGCGCGGCCTCGCGCTATTACCGCTGGAGCGAGGAGTGGGAAGGCGCGGATCTGGAGAGAATCCTGAAAGGGACACTCCCCGGAGCGACGGGAGAGAAGAACCCCCAGGGATGGGGACGGCTGAAGGAAATCGCGCTCGAGGACAAGTCGAGATCGTTCCGGGTCGCGGCGCTGCGCGTCCGATTCGAGAAGAAGAGCTTCACCCTGAAGGGAGACCGGGTCCGCTGGATCTTCCGCCGCGCCGGAGGTGGAGGCTTGCCCAGCGCCCTGATCTTCAAGATCGAAGTGCGCAAGTCGAAGGGACGGGTCGCGAAGGTCGTCTTCCACGGAGGCGGCTACGGCCACGGCGTCGGCCTCTGCCAGATGGGGGCCCTTGGGATGGCGGCCGAGGGCGCCGACTACAGACAGATCCTCCGCTTCTACTACCCCGGTGTCCGGCTGGCCCGGGCGTATCCGGAATGCCCGTGGTGATTCGGGACGCGGCCGGGCGGGTCGGCGGCTGAGATGGGGATCGAGGCCCCGCCGCGCGTCATCGTCTGCATGAGGGACGCGGAGCCCTCGCGGGAGCTGCTCGATGCCATACGCGGCGGGGGCGTTCTCGGCCTTCTCTGGTTTCGAGAAGCCTTCGCGGCCGGCGCGCGCGAGGCGACCGTCGCAGGCGCGGCGGCGAGGGTCGCGCGCCTTCGGGGCGAGTGGCCCGCGGGATCCAGCCCCGTCTTCGCCGTCGATGAGGAGGGCGGGCTGATCCAGCAGCTCAGCGGACTCATCGATGAAGGGGGCAGGAAGTGGGTCCGTCTTCCGAGCGCGCGGGCTCTGGGTCGCGCCGGAGACCGATCCGCGGCCTTCGCGCACGGCAGAGAAACCGGCAGGCGATTGCGCCGCGTCGGGTGCGATCTCGCGCTCGCTCCCGTCGTCGATCTCGACCCCGGGATCGAGAGTCCCGTCCTGGGGACGCGATGCTTCGGGAGCGATCCCGAGCTGGTCTCCGCCCTCGGTCTCGCGTGGCTCGAGGGGCTCGCGTCGGCCGGCGTGCGGGGATGTCTCAAGCACTTCCCGGGACACGGCGCGACGGCGGTCGATTCCCACGTCTCCCTTCCTCATGTCCCCGCCGGCGTCGATCTCTTCAGGCACGCGGTCCCCTACGCGTCGATCGCCTCCTCCTGGAAGAGCGCCTTGGGGCCCGCGCCCGCGGTCCTGACCGCGCACATCGTGTGCGGTGCCGGGGGGCTGCCCGCCACGCTGGACGAGGGAATCCTCGCCCGCGTCCCGAAGGGCCTGGGTCCGATCCTCACCGACTCCCTCGACATGGGAGCGCTCGGGGCTTGCGGCGATCTTGCCGCGCGCGCAACCACCTCCCTCCGCGCCGGTGCCGATCTTCTGCTCGTCGGAGTCGATCTCCGTGGGGGGCTCGCCCTCGCGAGATCGATCGAGCCTGTCCGATCGGAGCGCTTGCGCGCCTGGGCCCCGCTCGATCCTCTGCCTCCGATTCCGGAGCCGTGGCAGGAGGAGGAGATCGCGAAGCTCGCGGCCGCCGGCTTGCGGCTTACGAGCGGCGGAATCCTGCCGGAGGGGGAGTGGGACTGGATCCTCCCTGCGAGGTTCGGCCCATATGGCGAGATCGCGTCTCCGCCGCCATCGGAGACGACGGCGGCCCGCCGCGTCGCCCATCTGCTCCGCTATGACGCGGATGCCCCCGAGTCGCTGCTCACGGCGCTCCGGGCCGCATCCGCGCGTCCCGCCCTGGTCGGCGTTCTGCATCGCGGCCCGATCGCGGGTGGACTGCTCGGGCTCCTTCGTGAGAGGCGTTGGCGGCGAGAGCGGCCCGATCGGGGAGGCCTCGCCGCGCTCGCGCACCTCCTCGACGAAGGGCCGGAAGGGGGAGTCGAGGGGCTCTGGACGATCGAGACCTGCGGATTCGGGGAGATGGAGATGGCGGCGTTGCGCGAGGCGTGGGAGCGGGTTGGCCCGGCGGGATTTGACGATTGACACTCCCTCGCGGGGTTCGATAGCCTCTAGTTCGATCGATCGTCGCCACCGACGGAGATCTCGCGGGGTCGTAGTTCAGATTGGTTAGAACGCCGGCCTGTCAAGCCGGAGGTCGCGGGTTCGAGCCCCGTCGACCCCGCCATGTTTCTCGCAGCGCTCTCAAGTCGCGGGAAGGGATGACAACCCCGCGCGGCGCGCCTCCCCCAGCATGATCCGCTCGATGCCGCTCCCTCCGGCTCCGCCAAGAGGAGGATCCGCGGCCGCGGAGAGGCGCCTGGCCACTTCCTCACGCGCCCGCTCCGCGGACGAGATGCGTCCCTTCGCCTCCCAGTCCCCGTAGCCGTCCCGATCGATGAGAGAGGAGGCGACGGAGAGCTCCTCCTTCCAGAATCTTCGCGTGCTCTCGAGGGAGAGAGCCTCCCCGGCCTGCACGACCTCCCGGATCATCTCGACCGGATCCAGCGGGCGCCGATCGATTCCGCGGGCCAGGCGCAGCGCCATGCCGCAGGCGTCGTGATCGAGCAGGAGCTTCTCGGGCGACTGGGTCAGGAGGTAGTCGAGCATGCCGGGGCCGGAGACGACATTGATCCCCGCGAGCGCCGCGATGAGCGCGCCGATGCCGCTCTCCATCCCCGCCTGGTAGTCGGGAGTCTTGGCGTCCGAAAGGGCGAGGTAGCCGTGCGTGGGAAGGCCGATCCTCTTGCCGACCTCGGCGTAGGCCGCGGTCAACATCATCGTCTCGATGGCGCCCATCGGCGTCGTGCCGCGGCGCATGTCGAACGCGGCAGGAGCGCCTCCGTAGACGATCGGCGACCCGCGGCCGGCGAGCTGGTGGATCACGATTCCGGAGAGGTTCTCGGCGCAATGCTGCACGACCGCTTCTCGCAGGGTCACGGGCGCGGTCGCCCCGGCGAGGGGCATCGAGACCAGCTCCGCGGGCAGGCCTGCCCTCGCGCACTCGATCAGCGAATGGCAGGTGAGGTCGCTCCACTTGAGCGGAGGGCTCGGGCAGCAATCGAAGATCGCCAGGGGCCTCTCGGCGAGGGCCTTCTCGCCGCCCCGGATCGCGACGAGCATCTCCAGCATCGGAGCCATGCCGTCGCTGCGGAAGATCCCCGTCACGATCGGCTTCCTGGAGTGCCGGAGACTCAAGTAGAGGCGGTAGCGATCAGCGATCTCGACGGGGATGTCTCCCGGCGTGAGCGCCGTCGCCTGGGCCGCGTAGTGGGGGAGGCCCTCCACCAGTCGGATCATCTCGACGACATCCCGGCTTGTCGCGTCGCGCCGGGTCCAGGATCCCGCGTCGAGGATCTGGATGGCGGCCGAACCGGGATCGAAATGCACCTCGTCGTCGCCGAGCCGCATCGCCGGATTCCCGTCCCGGTCGTGGATCACGAATCGGCGCGGCGCGGAGGAGATCGCTTCCCTCACGAGCCGCTCGGGGATCCGGTGCCGTTCTCCGGCCCGCTCGGCCGAAGCCTCGTCCAAGAGCCGCCGCCCCTCTTCGTTCTCGACCGCGACACCGATCGTCTCGAGGACGCGGCAGGCCTCCTCGACGATCCGCGACGCTTCCGCCTCGGTCAGGAGCTCGAGCCTCGGCCGCGCGATTCTCTCCATCTAGGCCTCCGTCCTCTGGTTCCTCTCTCGTCCGTGCGCCTCTCTTCGCGTTTCTCTCCGGTAGCGGCAGGCGTCGAGACCGCATCGGGCGCATCCGGCCAGTCCCTCGAGGGGGCGCAAGTCCGCGCCGAGCCACATCGCGAAGGAGATCGACTTGCGCGGGACCATGAGCATCGACGGCAGGAGCTCGACACCCATCTCCCGGTGGGGCAACAGGCGAAAGAGGGAGGCCTGCGACGCGAGACTCCACTGCCCGTAGCCGGGGCTCACGCGGCAGGAAACCGGCTCCGCCCTCCGGGTGGCTTCGCCGCCATCGTCCGGCGCTTCCCCTTCGGCCGCGGGCGCTCCGGCGCGCGTTCCGGCGCGCGTCCCGGCGGGCGTCCCGGTGCGCGTTCCGGTGGGCGTTCCGGCGATGTCGCCCGCGGCGATGACCGCGCCCAGCCGGTCGGCGGCCTCCTCGACGGCCGCGCTGCCGGCCGCGTCCAGAGCAAGCGCCTTCATCGCTTCCCCCTCCCGCAAATAGCCGCCGACCCTCTCCTCGATTTCCGCGCCGATCGTGACGAGCCCGATCGCCAGGGAGGAGGCCGCGATGGGCGTGAGTCCGATGAGCGGCGCATCCTCCGACGAAATCAGACGGAAAGCGCCCCGCGCTCGCGAGAGGCTGCGGGCTTCGTCGATCAGGGAGGCGAGTAGCTCCTCCGTGTGTCCCGGGGGGGTTCTGTCCGGAGGATAGCCGATGAAGTGGAGCACCTCGTCCCGCCGGATGATGACCGGCAGCTCCAGGATCTCCGAGGGCGCGGTCAACGCGACTCCCTTCGCCCGAGCAGGCGGCCGAGCGCCTCGATGAAGCGCGGATCGGTGCCGCAGCAGCCGCCGAGGGCGGCGATTCCTTCGCCGGCGAGCGGCGCGAGATCGGCGGCGAACTCCTCCGGTCGCTGGTCGTAGACGAGATGGCCGTCTCTCACGCCGGGCTGGCCGGCATTCGGCTGGATGATGAGCGGATCGCCGATCGCCGCCCTCGCTTCCCGGGCAAGGTCGAGGATGTCGCGGCTCGCCAGCGCGCAGTTGGCGCCTACGGCCGCCGCCCCCATCTCAAGCATCTCGCTTAGCGCCGGTACGAGGGGGTCTCCCATGAGCGTGAAGAACCCGCGCTTCTTCCGGTCGAAGGAGAGGGAAGCGAACAGCGGAAGGCCGGGCGCGTTCTCGCTGAGGGCGCGAAGAGCGATTCTCGCCTCGCGCAGGTCTGTCATCGTCTCGATGTGAATCGCGTCGACCCCCGCGCGGGCGATGGCCCGACCTTGTCGGGCGAAGGCGGCGTGAATCATCTCGGGATCGGCGTCGCCGATCGGAGGCAGATAGACTCCGGTCGGACCGACATCGGCAATCACGAAGCGCGCCTGTGCGCTCTGGGCGAGGCGTCCGGCCGCGGCGTGGATCTCCTCGCATCGCTCGGCCAGACCGAAGAGCGCCAGGCGGATCGGGTTGGCCCCGAAGGTGCTCGTGTGGATCGCCTCGCTCCCGGCGCCGACGTAAGCCCGATGGACCGCGCTCACTTCCTCCGGCCTTTCGAGGGCCCATGCCTCGGGAGGCCGGCCGGCGGGAAGGCCGCGCGAGAGGAGCATGGTCCCGAAGGCGCCGTCGAGGAGAAGGGTGGGGCCGCGGCGCAGGCGGTCGACGATCGCGCTCACCCGAGGCGATCCTCGATCGGGCTCGCCAGAGGGCTCTTCGCCCCCGCTCACCCGAGGAGCCCCTCGGCCACGCGGACCGCCCTGTGGGCGTTCTCCGCGTGCGCCGCGCCGATCTCCGCGGCCCACGCGGGAGTCGTGGGGGCGCCGCCGATCAGG
>VGJL01000099.1 GCA_016867495.1 Candidatus Eisenbacteria bacterium
GCGCGGGAGGGGCGCCCGCGAGGCTCTGGTGGAGCGCTGGGAGACCTGTTCGCAAGGAGGTCGCCATGTCTCGTTGCCGTAGCTCTCTTCCGACGGCGGTGTTCACGATGGCCCTACTCGCCTTGGCGATCCTACCCGCCGGAGGAGTATCCCCCGCGGGGGAGAAGACGCTCGTCCTTCCGTTCCGAACGATCGGAGTCAGCGACACGACGGCGGCCGTCGCGCTCGATCTCTTCGTCGAGGAGCTCGAAGCTGCAGGCCTCTCCGTCATCCCTCCCCGCTCGATCGCGCCGCCTCTTCCGGTCGGGGCCGATGCCTGCGATGAGATCTCCTGCGCCCTCGCGCTGGGGGCCCGGCACGGGGCGGAGAGGATCATCTACGGCTCGCTGAGCAAGCTCGGGGACAAGATCGTGGCTCGCGTCTCCGGCATCCGGCCGGGCGAGGAGACCCCGTCCTACAGCGACAGGATCTCGGCAATGACCGTGGAGGATCTCGATGTCGTGATGAGTCGCGTCGCCGAGGGGATCGGAGTCCAGGCGGGAATTCTGTCGCCGACGGGGGACAGTTACGGCGGAGCGGATCGTCTCACGGACCTCCGCGCCGTCTTCAAGTACGAGGCGAGTCAATTCCTGCTCACGACGACGACGGTGGCCGGCTTCACCTGGGGCGACGGGCAGTTCGAGTGGACGATGCTCGATGTCTTCGGCGGACCCGTGTTCGGTAAAGGGGACGTCGGGGCCTATGTCGGGGGAGGGTTGGGGCTGCACATGCTCCATGTCGAGGGCCAGCCGATCGAGAAGACCCACGGCGAGCCGCCCTACCAGTACACCTGGCTCGAGACCCCCGAGCAGAACGCCACGGCGCTCACGGCGGATCTCGGGGTGGGGTTGTTGCTTCTTAGGACCTACTCGTTCCACATCGTGGTCGATCTCCGCTACCACCATGTCTTCGAGGAGTTCGAAGAAGTGGAAGCGCCGGAGAAGCCAGGGAAGGGCGCGAGCGGCTTCCGGCTGACTTTCGGGACGAGCCACTAGCCGGCACGGAGGGCGCGGGACGGGGGCCCGCAAGGGGGGACGGCATGGGAGAGCGCTGGATTGCCCATGTCGACATGGACGCCTTCTACGCCGCGATCGAGATCCGGGACGACCCTTCACTCAGGGGAAAGCCTGTCGTCGTGGGGGGATCCTCTGCCCATCGAGGGGTGGTCTCGGCCGCCTCCTACGAGGCCCGCAAGCACGGGATCCACTCGGCCATGCCGATGGCTCGGGCTCAGAGGCTCTGCCCGAAGCTTGTGAGAATCCCAGTAAATATGAGTAAATATAGTCATGAATCCGATATGATCATGACGATATTCCGCCAATTTTCACCCTTAATAGAGCAGCTTTCCCTCGATGAGGCATTCCTCGACTTGACGGGGACCGAGGGAATCTTGGGCCCTCCGCTGGATGCCGGAAGGAAGATCAAGGAGGCGGTAAGCGACGCGACCAGGCTCACGGCATCGGTCGGGATCGCGCCGGTCAAGTTCGTCGCGAAGATCGCTTCCGACCTCGAGAAGCCGGACGGGCTCGTTGTCGTCGGCCAAGGCGAAGTGGAAGCGTTCCTCAGTCCTCTGCCCCTCTCGCGTCTCTGGGGCGTCGGCCCCAAGAGCCTCTCGGTCCTCCGCGGCCTCGGACTCGAGACGGTCGGGGATCTCTCCAGGTATCCGCGGGAAGAGCTGGCGCGGCGCTTCGGCGCCTCGGGCTCGCATCTGCACGATCTCGCCTGCGGTCGGGACGAGCGCTCGGTCGTCCCCGAATGGGAGGCGAAGTCATACAGCCATGAGGAGACGTTCGCATCGGACCAGTCCGACGCGACGTTCCTCAAGGCGGTTCTACTGGACCAGGCCGGCCGCGTCGCCAGGCGGCTGCGCCGGGCCGGCGTCGCGGGGAGAGTGGTCGCCGTGAAGATCCGCTGGGGGGACTTTCGGACGATCACGAGGCAGAGAAAGATGCCCGCGCCGACCGTCCTTGGGGAGAGGATTTACGAGGAGGCCGGTGACCTGTTCGACAGGGCATGGGACGGCCGGCCGATCCGGCTCCTCGGCGTCGGGGTCAGCGGGATCGAGCCTCCCGAGGAGGAGGGCATGCTCTTCCCGCCGCAGCGGCCCGACGCGAGGAAGCTGAAGCTCGAAGAGACGATCGATCGGCTCTCCGAGAAGTTCGGCGCCAAGAAGATCGTTCGCGCCCCGACCCTGCGGCTGGGGGAGGAGTGACCGACCCCGACGCGGGGCGTTCCGCGAGGCATGATGGTCCCCGACGCGCGGCGTCCCGCGAGGCATGACGGTCCCACGACGCATGCCCGGGCCCCTTGACCTGCTTCCCCGCCTCCCCTAGGCTGACCGAAAGGTCAGGGGAGATAGGGATGGGAGTGGGCGGGCAGGTCGCATGTCAGGGCGCGCGGGACCGGATCCTCACGGCCGCGGCCCGACTCCACGCGCTTCGGGGCTACGACGGCACGTCCGTTCGAGAGATCGCGGAGGCCGCGGGCGTCACGAAGCCGCTCATCTACTACTACTTTCCGTCGAAGGAGACGCTCTTCGCGACGCTACTGCACGACGCGGTGGAGTTCGCCCTGAGCGGCGCGCGGGAGATCTTGCTCCAGGAAGGCTCCCCGAGACGCCAGTTCATCGAGCTGATCCGCTCTCAGGTGGCGCTCGCCCGCGAGTTTCCGGAGATCTACGCCTTCGTCCACGAGGCTTTGACCATGCCCGGGCCGCTCCCTCTCGGGTTCGACTACAGGCAGGATGGCCGGCGATTGATCGAGGTGTTCCACCGGGTCGTGGAGGAGGGAAGGCGCGCGGGCGAGTTCCGCGATGTCCCTCCGGAAGTGGTGGTCGCCATGCCGCTCGCCGTCCTGGGGATCTATGTCGCGAAGGTCCTCGCTGGGGAGATCCCCGCGATACCGGAGCGCATGGAGGAGAGTCTGTCCGATCTCGTTCTGCGCGGTGCGGAGGCGCGCGCTTGCCAATGAAGAGACGATCTCCTGGGATTTCCCTCAGTCCGCTGTTGGCGATTCTCCTGGGCATGGCCGCTGTCGGGCCGGCGTCGGCTGAGACCGACACCTTGCGCCTCACTCTCGATCAGGCGGTCGAGCGCGTGCTCGGCCTGGGAGAGGAGATGAAGCTCGCAGACGCGGATCTCGCGAGCGCGAAGGCGCAGTACCTCCAGGCCCGCGCGACGGCGTTGCCTCAGATCTTCGGAAGCGGCACCTACACGCGCCAGATCGAGAGCATCTTCCGGATGGAGGGGGACGGGCCGGGGTTCGATCCGTTCGAGCCCGACACGCTCGCGCCGCTGGAGGACCGCGTGCGGGATCTGGAGCAGGCCCTGCCCGGTTCGGGGCTCGCCGGACTGGCGAGCCTCTTCAGCTCGACAGCCTTCGGAAGCGAGAATAGCTGGGTCGCGTCGGTCGGGGTGACGCAGCGCCTCATTCAGGGAGGATCGATCTGGGGATCGATCGCGGCGGCGGGACACGCGATGAGAGCCGCGCGCGAGATGAAGCAAGACAGGGCCGATGAGCTGACCCTCGCCGGACGGGCCGCCTACCTGGGAGCCCTCCTCGCCGACCGCGGGGTTCGCATAGCAGAGCTATCGCTCGATCAGTCGGAGTCTCATCTTGAGCGGGTGCGGCTCCGGCAGCAGGTGGGAGAGGCGTCCGAGTTCGAGTTGTTGCAGGCCGAGGTGGCCACCGGCAACCAGATCCCGATCGTGAAGATGGCGAAGGCCGCCCGGGAGACCGCCTACCTCGAGTTGCGCCGGTTGGCGAATCTCCCCCGCTTGGCTCCGCTTCGCCTCGAGAGCCCCCTCCTGGATGACGCGGCGGTCCCAACCGATCCGGCCGCCGTCGACACGACCGGGCTCGAGCAGGATGCCCTGAGGACTTCGGGTGTGAAGGCGCTGGACGAAGTCCTCCAGGCGCGCGAGGACGCCGTGCTGGTGGCGAAGAGCGACCTCTGGCCCGACTTGAGCCTCTTCGCGAACTACTCGCGCCAGGCCTACCCCGACGATCTTCTCCCGAAATCGGACGAGTGGGCCAAGGACATCAATGTGGGAGCGAGGGCGGTCTGGAACGTCTTCGACGGATTCCGCACGAAGGGGTACATCCAGCAAGCGAAGGCGCAGCGGAGCGTGGCGCGACAGAACCTGAATCAGGTGCGCGAGCTGATCCAGCAGAGCGTGGTCCAAGGCCGCCTCGAGCTGGAGCGCTCCTCCTCGGATCTGCACGCGAGGGGACAGACGGTGCGACTCGCTCGAAAGGCCTACGAGCTTGCCGAGCTGCGATATGAGGAGGGGGCCTCGAGTCTCCTCGAACTGAACGACACGCGCATCGCATATCAGATCGCGCAGACGAACGAGGCGCAGGCGCGCCATGACTACTTCCTGGCGCTCGCTCGCCTGGAGCGTCTGTCGGGTAGGCCCCTATTCACATCGACCGTGCAGGCCGTGGGCCTGTCGCGCTGAGGAGCTAGGGTTTGAAAACTCGAGCGAAGATCACACCGATTGGAGTCGTCCTCCTTGGAATCCCGCTCTGTATGGGGGCGTGCGGCCTATCCAGCTGCGCGCGCAAGTCGGCCGAATCCCGATCAGCGGAGGAGCAGCAGGCTGTCCTTGTCAGCGCGGCCGATCTGGCCGTGGCCGAGACGCGCCGGCTCGAGGCGGGGATCTCCTTCTCGGGCGAGCTGCAGCCGACCGAGATTGTCGAGGTGGTCGCGAGGTTCGACGGGGATCTCGAGAAGGTCCTCGTCAAGGAAGGGCAGGCGGTGCGCAAGGGAGAGTCGCTCGCCGTCTACAAGCCGCGGGACATCAAGGACGCCGAACAGGCCGCGGAGGCCGAGTGCCAGGCGGCGGCATCGGGCCTCGTGGCCGCACGGAACGCCGAGCAGCGGGCGCGCCGGCTGCTGGACGCGGGCGCCGCGTCTCCGAGCGACATGGAGGCGGCCGAGGCCGGGCGGGCGGCGGCCGAGGCGCGCGCGAGGGCCGCGGAGGCCTACCGAAACAGGGCCCAGGACGACGCGGAGAGGCTCGCGGTCCCGAGCCCGATCACCGGGCAGGTCAGCAAGGTGATGGTTCACAGCGGCGATCGCACCGCAATCGGCGACCGCCTCGCCCAGGTCGTCGACAACTCGGTCCTCGAACTCTCCGCCACCGTCGCGTCGGAGGCCCTCGGCCTCGTTCGCCGCGGCGCTCCGATCCGCTTCCGCATCGACGCGTTTCCAGGAGAATCCTTCGAAGGGAATGTCGATCGGGTCAATCCGACGACGGAGCCGGGAACCAGGCAGATACGCGTCTACATGCGGCTTCCCAACCCGGATGGAAGGTTGGTCGGCGGCCTCTTCGCCAGCGGCCGTGTCATCGATGAGACGCGGGAGGGGGCGACCGCGGCCCCGCTGGCGGCCATACGCAAGGAGGGGCAGGAACAGGTGGTCTACCGCCTGGAGAAGGGCGTTGCCCGGCGGGTCCCGGTCCGGATCGGACTCGTCGATGAAGAAGCCGGAGTTGGGGAGATGATCGGTCAGCTCGCGCCCGGAGACTCGTTGCTGACAGGTGTGTTGCCGGGTCTGCGCGACGGAGTCGCGATCAGGATCCTGCGCCGGACCGACTGAGGCGCTCGCATGGCACACCTGCCGGGATTCGGTGTAGCGCTGTGGCCCGCTGGGAATAGGGTGGAGGGTTCGCATGTTTCTCTCTGACGTCTCGATCAAGCGGCCGGTCTTCGCGACCATGATGATGCTCGCCCTCGTCACGCTGGGGCTCTTCTCCTACAACAGGCTGGCGATCGAGCAGTGGCCCGATGTCTCCTTCCCCTTCGTTCTCATCCAGACGCCCTATCCGGGCGCTTCTCCCGAGACGGTCGAGCGGGACGTGACCCGGCGGATCGAGGAAGCGGTGAATCCGGTCCAGGGAGTCAAGTCGCTCACCTCCACCTCCCAGGAAGGGCTCTCGACGATCTTCATCGAGTTCGAGCTCAATATCGACGAGATGGATGCGCAGCAGGATGTCCGGGCGAAGATCGATCAGATTCGCAACATTCTCCCTGCGGAGATCGAGACGCCTCTCGTGCTCCGGTTCGATCCCCAGGAGATCCCGATCGTCTCTCTCGCGCTCAGGTCCGATGTCCGCTCGCAGCGAGAGCTGACCGCGATCGCGGACGAGACGATCCGCAAGGAGATCGAGGGGATCGACGGCGTCGGCCAGGTGACGCTGATCGGCACCGAGAAGCGGGCTGTCGTCGTGAATCTGGATCCCGAACGGCTCGCTTCCCGCGCCGTGACGGTGCCTCAGGTGATGGGTGTTCTGCGGGCGGAGAACATGGAGGTTCCGGCGGGGAGGCTGGAGCTGGGTCCGGACGAGAAGCTGGTGCGCGTCGCCGGAAGAATCGAGGAGCCCGCCGACTTCAACAAACTGATCGTGGACGTGAGGGGAGGCGCGCCGATCCGTCTGGGCGACGTGGCGAGCACGATCGATGACGCGGAGGATGTGCGTTCCGCGGCGCTGCTCAACGGCGCTCCGGCGATCGGGATCGACATCCGGAAGGTCTCCGGAGCAAACACGGTGGAAGTCGCGGAGCGGATCAAGGCGAGGGCGGAGACCCTGCGGCAGGGGCTGCCTCCCGGCGTGGATCTGACGGTCGTCCGCGACAACTCCACGTGGATCCGCGACTCGGTCGAAGACGTCAAGATGACGATCATCCTCGGAGCGATCCTCACCGTGCTGGTCGTCTTCGTGTTTCTCAACTCCTGGCGCTCGACGGTGATCACCGGCCTCACCCTGCCGGTATCGGTCATCGCCTCCTTCCTGGCGATCTATGCCTTCGGCTTCACGCTGAACATGATGACGCTGATGGCCCTCTCGCTCGCGATCGGGATTCTGATCGATGACGCGATCGTCGTGCGGGAGAACATCGTCCGCCACGTGGGAATGGGCGAGAGCCATCGCGCGGCCGCGATGCGCGGGACGAGCGAGATCGGTCTGGCGGTGCTCGCGACGACGATGGCCACGCTCTGCGTCTTCGTCCCCGTCGCCTTCATGGGGGGGATCGTCGGGAGGTTCTTCAGGGAGTTCGGGCTCACCGTGGCGAGCGCGGTGGCCGTGAGCCTCTTCGTCTCCTTCACTCTCGATCCGATGCTCTCCTCCGTCTGGTACGACCCCGTCGCCGAAGGACACGTGGGGCGGGGCCCCATGGGTCGAATCCTGGAGCGGTTCAACAACGGCTTCATCGGTCTGGGGAAGCGCTACCGCCGCGTCATAGGATGGGCCCTGGGCCATCGGAAGTGGACGCTCGGGATCGCGGCGCTCGCGTTCGTGGCCGCGCTGGCGCTCTTCCCTCTCATAGGCGGGACCTTCATGCCGGCCTCGGACGAGGAGCAACTCGCGATCATCGTCAAGACGCCGGTCGGATCGACCCTCGACTACACGCGCGATCGCGTCCGGGAAGTCTCGACGCTGCTCAGACGCCACGACGAGGTCTCCTATACATACGAGACCGTGGCAGGGGGATTCTCCGCTCAGGTCAACGAAGCGGAGATCTATGTAAAGCTCACTCCAAAGACAGATCGCGATCTCTCGCAGCAAGAGCTGGCCGGCGTCTTTCGGAAGGAGCTGGGCGGCCTTCGCGGCTTCACGGTATCGGTCCTCGACGCCGGAGGCTTCGGCGGGGCGACGAAGCCGATCGAGATCTATGTGAAGGGAGATCAGATCGATGAGCTCCGTCGCATCTCGACACAAGTGCTCGATATCGTGCGGAGGACTCCGGGCGCGATCGAGGCGGAGTCCGGGCTGGAGGAGGAGCGGCCCGAGGTCAGAATCGACGTCCACAGGGACATGGCGAGCCAGATGGGGATCGGGATCGGCTCGATCGCCTCGACCATACGGCCGGCACTGGCCGGGCAGACCGCTTCCACATGGGAGGACCCCGCGGGCGAACAGCACGATGTGATCGTCCGCCTGCCGAAGGTCGAAAGGGCGTCGGTCGACCAGCTCGCCGCCCTCCCGCTCGCTGCCGGGGTCTATGATCCGGAAACCGGCGCTCCTCGGATCGTCCGGCTCGCGCAGGTCGCCTCCTTCAAAGAGAGCGCGAGTCCGCAGAAGATCGACAGGCGCGACATGAGGCGCGTCGCGATGGTCTACTCGAACTTCGACGGGGTGACGCTCACGGAGGTGAGCCGGGCGATCGAGCGCGAGGCGCGCAAGCTCGCCATGCCGGCGGGCTATAGCATCTCGCTCGGAGGCGAGACGGAGATCTTCCGCGAGACCGTGAGGAACATCGTGGAAAGCCTGATCCTCGCGATCATCTTCATCTACCTCGTGCTGGCGAGCGAGTTCGGGTCGTTCCTGCAGCCGCTCGCGATCATGTTCTCGGTTCCCCTGTCGCTGGTGGGGGTCCTCATCGCGCTTCTCATGACCGGGACGACCTTCAACCTGATGAGCATGATCGGGCTCATCCTGCTCGCCGGTCTCGTGACCAAGAACGCGATCCTCCTGGTCGACTTCGCGAACCAGGGGCGGGAGAAGGGGGCCGATCGGGTCAACGCCCTGATCGACGCGGGGGAAGTCCGGCTAAGGCCCATCGTGATGACGACCCTCGCCATGATCTTCGGGATGATGCCGCTGGCCCTGGCGCTCGGTCACGGCGCCGAGTTCCGCGCGCCGATGGCGCGCGCGGTCATCGGGGGACTCATCACGAGCAGTCTCCTCACGCTGGTCGTGGTTCCGGTCGTCTACACCTTGTTCGATGACTTCGGCGAGAAGA
The DNA here is from genome assembly GCA_016867495.1 of Candidatus Eisenbacteria bacterium. Classification (NCBI taxonomy): domain Bacteria; phylum Candidatus Eiseniibacteriota; species Candidatus Eiseniibacteriota bacterium. The sequence continues at coordinate 8,788 of VGJL01000099.1, forward strand.
TCAAGGGCCGCCTGACGCGCGCTGAGCGCCTGAGGAAGGGTCGGGGTCCGGCGGTCTCCTGATCTCTCAGCGGAGGCGGACGTCGGCCGCGCCGACGGCAATGTGGAACCAGCTTCTCTCGGAGTTCCGCAGGTCGGCATAACGATATCCGACGAATCCTCCTTTCGTTCCTCAATCGCCGGGCAAGAGCCTCTCGACCTCAGCGGCCTCCGGAATCCTCCCCCACCACGCTTCAACGACTCGTCCCTCTCTGATGAGGAAGCAGGAAGGGAGCGATCTGTAGTAGGCGCGGAGCCCCCTGGGAGAGGCGTATGCCACCCGGAAGGCAGGAAGATTCTCGAGCCGCCAAGCCGATGCCTGTTGCCTGGAGCCCGAGAAGACCGCCGTGATCCTGATGTCCTTGCGGTCCCGCGCGAGCCCGTTCAGGCGGGGGATCGCCTCCTTGCACGGGGGACAGTCCTCCTTCACGAGCGCGAGGAGTTGCCACCCTTCCATGAGGGAGCCTGGCAGGTCCTCGACCGGGAGATCCTCGAGGCTCGCGCCCGCGCGGATCCCCGTGACGAATCCGTCGGCCGGCAGGCGGGAGCCCAAGGCCGTGAAGACGATCGCGATCGGCAAGAGGATCGCGCCGATCAAGATGCTGGGTCTCGGCGTGCGAGCGCCTCGCAGGAGCAAGGCCGCGGCGGCCGAGACGCCGATCAAGAGACTGTCCTCCACGATGACATTGCCGGGGCCTCGATTCGCCACACGGCCGAAGCATCCGCACTCCTTCGTGTTGCCCGAGATCCACGCGATGGCCGTCGCGCCGATGAAGCCGAGCATCAACGCGATGAATGCCAGATGCGTCATCCCGGGCCGGATCCTGAGGAGGAGCCCGAGACCGATGACGGCTTCGACCGCGACGAACAGATAGGCGAGAGGCAGGGACCAGGAAGAGGGCGTGAGCTTGTACGCGCCGATCTGATCGGCGAAGAGCGCGGGATCGAGGCCTTTC
>VGJL01000100.1 GCA_016867495.1 Candidatus Eisenbacteria bacterium
GAGGCCGACGAGGCGGTCACCGATTACCCGGTCCGCGCGGTCGTCTTTGACGACGCCGGCTACGCGGGCGATCCGACCGATGCAGCTTTCCCTGGTTCCGGTAATCCGATCTACGCTGATGCGATCACCGTCTACTTCGACGGGATCGCCCCCTACACGCACATCATCGATCCGCATGACGGGTCGGTCTTCACCTTCGGCGTGACGATCCCGATCACCGGCCTCGCGAACGACACCGCCCCTGAGGCGGCCGCGATGCCCGGGATCAAGTCGGTCCGCTTCCAGTACAAGGACGGACGGGCCTACTGGGTCGGCACGGGCTACTACAACCACGGCATCGATCCGGTCTTCATCGACATGAACGGCAACGGGACGTTCCAGACCGGAATCGACATCGTTCGCTTCGGGAACCCCGGCGAAGGGGCGACGGGCAATCTCTGGTTCGATATCGACCCGACGCCGATGGACAACACCGACGATCCGATCATCATCAACTTCGGGGATCCGAACGAGGACACCTACACGATCGACTTCGACACGCGGCAGATGTGGAGCACGGAGGACAGCTACGTTCACCTCCGGATGCTCGCGACCGACACGGCCGGCAACGAGACCGTGAAGGATCCGCTGCACGCCGAGGAGATCGTGATCATCCTGGACGACGCGACCGCTCCTGTCGCCTACCTCCAGTGGCTGAACACGAGCTGCGCCCCGACATGCCGGTACCTCTGTGGGCCGGAGATCGAGGCGTTCCGCGGCACCGTGACTCTCTACGGCAAGGTGCTCGATCCGACCCATTGGGATCTCTCTCGCGTGGTCGCGGTCGACATCGAAATCCGCCCCGAAGGGACGCCGGACTGGACGGTCCTCGGACGCGACCAGACGCCGTTCCTCGAGGAAGTCCCGGCCGGTCTGGGCTGTACGGGTGATATCACCACCGGGCAGTTCTTCACCTACACGTGGGACACCGAGGATCCGTGGCCTCAGGGCGTCTACGAGCTGCGCGCAGTCGCGATCGATGACGACGGCAACAGCTTCCCGGACGACGCGCTCATCGTGAAGGTCCGGATCGACCGCACTCCGCCGGTCGTCTACTACGAGGGAACGGGCTTCCCCGGCTTCGTGGAGAGCCTCGAGCAGTACTACGACGACGGCACGCCCGGAACCTCGCCGGTCATCAAGCGCGATCCGGACACGGGCGACGTCGAGTTCTTCGTCTTCACGCCGGATGACGACATCCGGACGATCACGCTGCAGTGGCGCTACCCGACCGATCCGATCGGCATGTGGCGTCCCTGGAGCGATGCGTTCAACGGGTTCAGGGGGACCGACCCCAACACGCCGGGCTATCGTCGCCTCTTCAGCGACTTCCAGTACGAGCCGGCCCTGAACTTCGGAACCAACCGGGTCTGGACGGCCCACGCGGACGACTTCTTCTATGAGACGACGCCCGGCGCCATGGACAACCTGGTGAAGCGCTCGCTCATCGAGGGGCCGATCGAGTGGCGCGTCCTGGCCACCGACCTGGCCTGCAACACGAATGCGGCCGTGGAGGACTTCGTCACCGCCGCCGTCGACCTCACCTGCCCGACGGTTTGCGACTACTCGGTCGACAAGCCGACCAGGCGCGTGGTCCCGGGCGAGACGATGAACTTCAGGGTCTGCGTGCAGGACGCCGTGACAGACGTCCGCCACGTCACGATCCAGGCTGTCGTCGACGCGGGGCTACCGACCGAGAAGATCTATGTCGTCCGTGACGGCGATCTGCTGCCGGTCGTCGAGGGCACCAACGTCTTCGACCTGGACGGCTACAACACGCAGTGGTGGTTCGAGGCGGCGTGGGCATTCCCCGATGTCGTCTACAAGGACACCAAGCTCGACATCTACATCGTGCGGACCGATCCCGCCGGGAACATGTGCCGCAGCGATGTGGATGACATCTACGTCCAGGACCTGGTTCCGCCCGATCGCACCAAGATCGTCGTGATCGCCAACCGGACGACCTACACGGACGATCCGAACGACGGCGTCGTGATCAACGGGCAGGACCTGAACCGGCTCCAGGACAACGACAACATCTGGGTGAACAGAGACGCGAGCGAGCTCTACGACCCGTTCAACGGCAACCCGGCCAACCTCGACTATCTGATCAGCGAGGGCGCCCTGCACGGAGTCGAGAACAACGAAGCGAACAGCATGCGCTACTTCCTCGGTGACACCGAGGCGACCTACCCGCGCTGGGTCGACGAAGGGTACATGGGCAACTCGGCGGCCAACCCGGCCCGCCTCGCCCGTACGGTCACCCTCGTCGGGCGTACGTGGGTCGACGATCAGTCGTTCGGCGGCAAGGACGACGGCGTGGCGAAGGTGACCTTCCTCGTCAAGCCGGTCGGCGGAACGGCCGTCGTGCTCGGCAAGGACGAGTACCAGCCGTTCTATCCGCTCTATCTCTGGCACGTCGTCTGGAATACCAGGGAGGTGGCGACCGACGGGGTCACCCCGCTCTGGCCCGACGGCAACTATGAGATCGCGGCCTACGGAGAGGACCTCTCGCACAACGTCGAGGACGTCAACAGCCTCGAGTGGACGAGGGTCACCGTCGACAACACGGCTCCGAAGACGCAGATGGACGCCGACCTGAACGCGGCCGGCTTCCAGGATCGTCCGCCGACGGACATCGAGCGCAACACGATGTTCACCCTGTTCACGGTCATCTCTCCGGAGAACCCGCTCAATGACGACGCGGCGACCTTCTACATCAAGAGGGCGCGCGATCTGAACATGCCGGGAAGCTGGCTTGCGATTCCCGCGGTCAACGACCCCTGCACGTTATTCGACGAGAACTGGGGTTGGGGTCCGGAGGACGGGAATCCCGACGACACGAGGCCGTACAGCTTCGACCTGAACCTCACCAAGGCGATGGATCCGGTCGAGTTCCTGCACTGGCTGAACGATCCGAACTCGGCGCCGCAGCCGGGTCCGCTCCATGTCGGTGAGGAGTACGACTTCGTCGCGGCGGGCCACGACCTGCTGAACAACACCTTCTCGCACATCGACGCCTTCGCCGACACGAGCCCGAAGCGCTCGATCCGGTTCAAGGTGGTCGACACGATCGCGCCGATCATGACGATCACGCAAGCGAAGCGGAACATCGGCGACATGACGGTCATCAACAACCCGGACAAGATCTACGCCCAGTCGTTCGAGTACCTGCAGGCCAGGAACCTGACGGGCGATGTCGACCTCGAGGACGTCTTCTTCGTCTACCGCGAGCAGGGAACGACGAGCTGGACGCTCCTGGACGGCACACTCACCGAGTACTCGACCGGCAACTGGCGCATCGGCCCGTGGGATGTCCGGGCCCTGAAGCACAACACCTGGTACGAGGTGGCGGCGATCGGCGTCGACGACGTCGGCAACCAGTCCGACCCGAGCCTGCCGACGACACGGAAGGTTCTGGTCTACGTCGACTTCACGCCGCCGGACAACTACGCCTTCACGCGGCCGGCCGCCGGGGTCGTTAACCTCTGCGACTGGTACGTGGTCCCCGAGGCGGACAACCCGACCTGGCGGTACTACGACCTCACGGTGACCGACGCCGACGCAATCGAGAACGTCGACACCTGGAAGATCGAGTACTACTGGAAGCTGAACTCGACAATCGACACCGGCCTCTCCGCGTGGACGAGGATCGACACCGAGAGTTACCCCGTCATCCACGATGACGCGACGAACTCCTGGTGGGTAAAGTGGGATATCCACGAGCGCGCGACCGAGCTGTACGACATCGCCGCGCGCGTGATGGACGTCGCCGGCAACGAGACGCTCATCAGGATCGACCGCCTCGGCTATGACGCGGACGCACCGACGCCGCTCGCGGTCACCAACATCGAGGCGATCACGGCCGGCGCGCCCGAGATCGAGTTCCATCCCGGCGGCTGGACCGACATCGCGGCAGGCATCGAGATCCGCATCTGGGCTTCCGCGAAGGACGACGAGCTCGCCCTTCCGGAGGACCGTGAGACCGCGGTATCCACGATGCAGTTCTACGCGACGGTCGACAACGGCACGACCTGGATGGATCTCGGAACGATCACACCGACGCCCAACCAGGGCGATCCGACCGACTACGCGGGCTCCGTCGACTGGAACACGACGGGGATCCCGGTCGGCACGCAGCTCTGGGTCGGCGTGATCGCGACCGACGAGTGCGGCAACGCGACGAGCAGGGTCACCTACCGCCTGCGGATCACCGACATCGTGCCGCCGACGGCGAGGATCATCGCGTTCGATCCGGATCTCGAGCCGCACGGCGAGTATCCGCCGACTTGTGTGAAGATCTACGCCCTCGCGGAGAGCGATTCGACGATCGAGAGCGTGATCTTCCAGTACGACACGATCGAGGGTCCGAACGACCTCGATCACGAATGGGTCAACATCGGTGTCGGCCAGAAGCTGACCGACGCCAACGAGCCGCGCACCACCGAGGTCCTCTGGTGGACGGCCCTCAAGACCAGCTCGCTGCCGAGCGGGATCACGAGGTACTGGCTGCGGGCCCTGGCGAGGGACGAGAAGGGCAACCGCTACGGCGACAAGCCGACCGACGTCGTTCCGACGATGATGGCCGAGCTCGAGACGCTGTACGACGGCTCGATCACCTTCAAGCCGATCCGCACGACTGTCCCCGAGGTCGAGGACGTCTCGATCCAGGTGGAGAGCATGACGAACGCGATCCTCACGGTGAAGATGGCGAGCGCCATGGATCATCCGAGGGTCGTCGTTCTAGGCGAGCCGTACTACGTGGATGGCACAGACATCTGTCTCGAAAACAACTACTACTGGATCTACTCGGCCGACCTGCCGGCCAATCCGGAGTGGGACGGGGACTTCGGTCTCGTCCGCTCTCTGAATGATCCGACGGTCTGGCGGGGGGAGATCACGCTGGATACCACATACGGTGGCAGCCCGATCTTCGACTGCCTGAAGTTCAACATCAACGTCACCGGAACGGATGCGGGCCTCATGATCGACCACGCGAGTGTGTGGATCAACGAGTACCCGATCAGCGCGGCCCTCGGAACGAACGGCACAGTCCAGAGCGACGCCTACGGCATGACCGATGCTCACAAGATCACGGTCGTGAGTGGCGCGTGGCGCGGCGAGGACGTCTGCTTGCTGGCGTCCCAGACGGTGCCTCCGACGGTCGACTCGGATCAGGGGATCTATCTGGCGCCTGTTGCGAAGTCCGCATACCACATGCAGGTCACGAAGGGTCACAACGAACTCGGCAACTTCCAGGACGGCTACCACCCGCTGGTCCAGATCAAGTACGACCAGGCAGCGGTCAACGCCGCTCTCAGCGATGGAGTCACCGAGGAGATGCTGACCGTCCGCAAGTGGGGCCGCGATTGCCGTATCGATCCCACGGGCGAGACCTGGAAGTGGATCGGTGACGACATCAGTCACATCCATGTCGATCCTGTGAACAACATCTTGAGCTTCCGCGTGGGGAACCTGGACGATGCCCGCGAGAGGTGGTCGCATGACAAGAGCGACGAGTTCCCGCAGTCGGACACCACTGAAGTTGACCTCTGCTACAGGGGCAACATCTTCCAGATCTTCGCGCCGAAGAGCTCAGCGCCGGTCTTCGTCTTCAGCGTCACGCCGTTCAGCGAGTACAGGAGCGGCTGGTGGACCGACGCGGACCCGGTCTTCACGACCTACTTGAACGACGTCGGCGGTCAGGGGATCGATCCCACGACCGTCCAGGTCAAGATCGACGGGAACCTCGTCGCGACCTTCAACGGGACCGGACCCGCCCAGTGGTACTGGGGCAACGGGAACGCGTACCTGTGGCAGGCGAACGCCGAGGGAACCGTCTACGAGATGGACTACAGTCACTCGACCCTCCAGCGCGACTGGCTGGCCGAGCGGACCAACCCGCTCGCGCCGCACATCTTCACGGTCGAGTACAGGACGATCAGGGGCACGCACGAGCTGGTCAGCGTGGATACGCCGTTCTGGGTGGATCAGACGCCGCCCACGATCGAGTTCCACGGCGGCTGGGTCAGCAACCCGCTCCTGCGGAACATCCGCGGCTACATCGCGGGCGAGGGATGCGGTCCGGGACCGATGGACTGCATGCTCACGGTTCGCATGACCGACACCGGATCGGGTATCTTCGTCCGTCCGCACCGGCAGGAGTACCTCTACGACCATGACGGCGACGGATGGATCGATCCGGAAGACATGAATGCGGATCCGACCTACGAGTGCGGCAACTGCGCCGACTGGATCGCCATCGACTGGGGCATCCATTACGACCTCTGGCGCGTCGACGGCGAGGACGAGCAGGCCAACATCGACGAGTTCGAGGAGCGCGAGCTCCTGCATCAGGGGACGGCGGACGAGCTCTTGCCCTACATCCAGAGGCAGGTCGGCACGGCGATCTACGACGGCCTTGCCGGCTACAATCCGGAGACGGACAAGCTCCTCGTCAGGCTGCCCATCGTCGGCGGCGGCCGGATCGCGGACAAGGACATCATCGAGGTGACGATCTACAGCGAGAAGTACCGCACGCTCCTCGGCGAGGGTCCCGCGCTCGGCTGCGACGTGATCGAAGAGATCGAAGTCAACGGCGAGACGATGTACATCCTCTCCGATTGCTGGTTCGACTTCCTGAGCCAGCAGCGGATCGTCTACACCCAGGGCGTCCTCGACCAGGTCAGGAACAGCGGCAGCGCCTATGTCGAGCAGCGGTTCATCGTCGACATGACGCCGCCGACCTGTGTGATCAACCTGCCTGGCGCGACGATGACGCCGGCCGAGCGGATGCCGCTCGACATCTCCGTGATCGACGACGGCGTCGGCGCGAGCAACTCCGTCTCCGTGAAGCTGACCGGTCCCGTCTCGAGGGACACGACGCTCACGGTGGTCGGCGGTCGCTCCACGGCGACGCTCGCGAAGCCTGGCGGCGGCTGGCCGTTCGGGGAGTACACCGTCTCGGTGACCTCGTCCGACCTGCTCGGCCAGAAGTGCGTCTCGATGAAGACGGTCCGGGTCGAGAATCCGGTGCTCACGCTCACGGATGCTCACTGCTACCCGAACCCGTTCGATCCCGCCGATGGCGATGTGAATATCCACTTCGTCCTCAGCAGGACGAGCGACGTGACAGTGAAGATCTACGACTTCGCCGGCAACTACGTGTCCACGGTCGTGCCGGGCCCGAACGGGTTCGCCTGGGGCGGGACGGCTGCCGATGGGACAAAGCTGGCGAACGGCGCCTACATCGTCCGCGTGACCGCAACCGACGGCGCGAGGACCGAAGTGGCGAACCTCAAGGTAGTTCTCTGGAGGGAGTAAGAGGCGAAGCTGTGGGGGAGGCTCCGGCCTCCCCCACGGCGAACTCTGTTCTAGGAAACTTATGCGACGACGGGTTCAACTAGGAGGAGGTTCGGAAATGGCAGGACAGAGGCGTGGAGCGCTCCTGACCTTGGTGGTTCTGGGGACGTTCCTGCTAACTGGATTCGCCTGGGCCGCGGACACCATGGGTGATCCGCAAAACAACCATAACGCTCCGTACCTGCGGATGGGTGTCGGCGCCAGGGCGCTCGGAATGGGTGGTGCGTTCGTTGGAGTCGCCAATGATCTGACGGCGGGTTACTGGAACCCGGCCGGCCTGACCTGGACACGGGGATGGTCGATCGGCGGGATGTTCTCCGCCGGGATGGAGGTCGACCGCAAGTACAACCATGTCGGCTTCGCCAGGAATGCCGACTGGGGCGCTTACGGAATCAACTGGCTCAATGCCGGTATGACCGACATCGAAGGCTACAACATGGGCAACGATCCCACGGGGTCGTTCGACTACACAGACAACGCGTTCATGTTCTCGTTTGGCAAGCAGTTCGACATCGCCTCGCTGGGCATCACGGGGAAGTACCTCCGTGCGTCGAACGGCGGCGCCCTGGCGGGGCAGGACGACGCGATCACAGGCTACGGCATCGACCTGGGCATGGGGCTGATCCTGACCGACTACATGCGTTTCGGCTTCACGGTTCAGGACATCGCCGGCCGACTCGGCAGCGTTGACGATGCCAACGATATCCCGACGAATCTCCGTACGGGCATCGCCATCTGGCCGCTGCGCGGGATGACTGCGGCCTTCGACGTCGAGAAGGCGCAGGAAGATGACGAGTACCTGTTCCATGTGGGGGCCGAGTATCGGGTTCCCCTCACCAGGGAGCTCAGCTCGGCGATCCGCCTGGGCATCAATGACGGCGACTTCGCCGCCGGCTTCGGCATGCGCTTCAACATGATCGAGGCCGACTATGCCTACGTGAACGACCGGCAGGACTTCCTGAACGAGAACCACCGCTTCTCGCTGGCGCTGCGCTTTGGCGCGCAGGACGACCTGGGCCCCTTCACCGGCGACGCCGACAAGGACGGGATTCCCGATGACGTCGACCAGTGCCCGACGCTGGCCGAGGACTTCGACGGGTTCATGGACACGGACGGCTGCCCCGATCCCGACAATGACGGGGACGGCATTCCGGACGTGAACGACGACTGCCCGAACCATGCGGAGGACATGGACGGCTGGCAGGATGCCGACGGCTGCCCCGATGTCGACAATGACGGCGACGGGATCCTCGACAAGGACGACAAGTGCCCCAGCGTGGCGGAGAACTTCAACGGCTTCGAGGATGCCGATGGCTGCCCGGACGAGACCGCGGGGCCGTGCATCCCGGTCTTCGCCTACATCAACTTCAAGTTCAATACCGCTGAGATCAGCGGCGCCGATCCGGTTCCCATCCTCGAGGATGTCGCCCGGATCATGCGCGAGACTCCGAACATGAAGCTCAAGATCACGGGTCACACCGACGCGATCGGGGGCGATCAGTACAACATGAAGCTGTCGATGAGGCGGTCCGAGGCGATCAAGGACTACCTCGTGAAGCGTGGCGTCTCCGCTGACCGGCTCTCCACGGACGGGAAGGGCGAGAGCCAGCCGATCGACACGAACGACACCGATCTCGGCCGCGCTCGTAACCGGAGGATCGAGTTCACGATCCTCCAGCAGTAAGGCGGGCGGGAGAGAGTGCATCCGAAGTCGGTGACCGACAGGTAGACCGACCTCTGAAGAATCCGTCGTGGCCCCACGGGGAAAGCCTCCCCCGTGGGGCCCTCTTTTGTTGGCGGAGAGCCGACGCTTCCGGCTCCGGATGAGCGGCACCTGGCAGGCTCGCGATCGATGGCCGGGGTCTCGGTGGGGGATCCGCGTTGCGTTTCGCAAGGCGGACGACTTCCTGCACGCGAGCCGTGCTTCCTGCACGGGCTGAGATGAAGCGGCCGCGATGGCGGTCTTGTGGCCCAAGAGGTTACGGCGTCGAGTCTGCCGGAACGCCGCTTGCTCGCATCTTCCGCGGCCGGGCCTGCTTCGGGGAGGGGTCATGTCGCTCATCGACGATCGTCGCCGCGCCGACAGGAGAGAGCCCCTCGGATTCACCCTGATCGAGCTGATCGTCGTCGTCGCCGTCCTGGGAATCCTGCTCGCCATCGCGATTCCGAGCTATCTGCAGGCGGCCGAACGCGCCCGCAGGGGGTCCTGCTTCAGCAATCAGCGGAATCTGATTCCCGCGGCCCTCCTCTACTGCTCGGACCACGGAATCACGGACGGCGTGCTGAACAGCGAGATCCTGTGCGAAGAGGGATACTGCACCGAAGAGATCGCCGAATGCCCGTGCAGCGAGCAGGTCGAC
>VGJL01000101.1 GCA_016867495.1 Candidatus Eisenbacteria bacterium
GTGATCTGCTGATCGCGGCCCTCGAGCAGGAGGGATGGAACCAATCGCGGGCGGCCCGGCGCCTCCGAGTCACGGAGACGAGGGTCCGCAATCTCATGCGCCGCCACGGAGTCAATCCTCGAAATCGCCGAGGGCGTCCCCGCAAGACTCGAGGGGGCGGGCCCTCTTCCGATCGGTAGGGAGCGGAGGCGGCTTGCCATCGATTCACGACAGCGTCCGCGAAATGCAGGAGCGCAATCCGAGGATCCAGTACAGGGCGCTCGATCCCGGCCAGGTTCAGCGGTTCCTCGTCAAGCTCGGCTACAGCGGTCCCTATGACCGATGCAAGTACGACGTCATCTACTTCCACGAGGAAGGGAATGAAAAGGCGATGGTCGTATGGGGGATCGTGGAGGACTGACGCTCCTCGGGGCGCCGGGATCGCCGGCATAGACAAGGCCGCGCCTCTCCTAGGCTGGGCTCGGGTGTGAGGAGAGAGGCGCGGCCGTTCTTGTCAGGGGGTTGCGACCCCATCCCCCGATCCATGTTTCCCTACCGCCGCCACACCAGGGGGACGGGAGCCTCTCTTGCAGCGCCCGTGCCAGGCGGGATGCCCGGGGCTCCTCTTCTGCTGCAGCGGGTTACGTGATCTGCCCCCGGCGCGGAGGGTGCGGAATGCATGGCCGCCCCTGCGGAACGCGGGGCGCAGCGCGAGAGATGACAGTGATCGTCGCGCCGCGCCCGCCCGCATCCCCGATCCGGACGAATGCGTTTAGCGGAGGTTCTCGCCCCTGTCCCCTTCCCTGAGGAGCTTCTCGATGACCCAGGAGACCTCCTCGTCCATGTAGGGCGTGTAGCCCACGTGGCGAAAGCGGATCTGCCCCTGCTGGTCGAGAACGAAGAGCGTCGGGATCCCCTGCACGGCGTATCCCGTCGCGTCCTCCATGCTTGCGAGGCCTACGGTCATCGGGTAGCCGTTTTCCTTCCAGTACGGGGCGACGCGCGATCTGCCCGGGTCCTTTTCCCAGACGTTCATGCAGAGGACCTGGACAGGACGGTCCTTCATCTGGTCGTGGATCTGCCTGACCATCGGCAACGTCTCCCTGCATGGCCCGCACCAGGTGGCCCAGAAGTCGAGCACGACGACCTTGCCCTTGAGGTCGGCCAGCCTCACGGTGGCGCTGTCGAGCGTCAGCACCTGGAAGGCGGGCGCGGGCATGGAGATCATGTGGGAGAGCGTCGCTTCCCTCCGCTCCGGAAGCCTCTTTCCATGCTCCTTCGTGACCTTCTCGAGGATTGGGGCGAACTCGGGATTCTCTCGAAGCGGGGCGATCTCCGGATCCTTCATGAGGAGGCGGTGATCGTCGAACCCGCGTTGCGCCGCCTTCTTGAGCCAGTCCAGACCCTGCTGCACGTCGCTCGAGGCGAGGGCCTTCGCCGCGTTGAGCGCCTCGCCGGGGTCATCCGAAGCCATCTCGGCCAGCTCGAGCTGCGCCCGAAGCGCCACCTCCGGGCGGCCCTGCTGCTTGTGGATCTCGATCAGCGTCTTGCGGGCCCGCCTGTTCTCGGGGTGTTCCTTCGCGAAGGCCTCGATGCGCGCGAGCGCCTCCTCCGGGCGGCCCGCCATCTCGAGGTCGCGGGCCTCGAACTGCACAGGCTGAAACGCGCCCGGCTCCGTGAGCTGGGAGAGCCTGCGCACTTTGATGGCCGACTCATAGTCCTTCATCATCTCGTAGGCGGCCGCCAGCGTCTGGTATCCATAGGGATGATCGGGGCGGGCCCGCACCGCGTCGAAGAGGAGGCCGAACCCCTCGTCCACGCGCGGGGCGGGTCCGGACAGCAGGAAGATGCCGAGCACGCACCGGGCGTGGAAGTGCTGGGGCTCCTTGCTCAGGATCCCGCGCAGGACAGTCTCTGCGGAGGGGGTCCGCTCGAACAGGTTGGCGAGAAAGAGGAGATCGACGTTCGAGGGGTCCGCGGCCGACTTCGCTCTGTAGGTCGGCTCGATCTTCGCCCACTCGTTGGTCATTCGGGACAGACTGATGTAGTGCCTGTGAAGATCGAGCCAGTCGGGGTGCTTCTCGAGGAGCTTCTCGACGTCGGCGACATGCGCGCGGACCGCCTGCTCGTTCTGGAGCTGCTCGAAGGCCCTGAGGATCTCGGCGAGAGCGGGATCGGCCTTCCAGACCCCCGGCTTCAGATCTGCCGGGACGGGGGGCGCCCCCTGGGGGGCCTGTCCCATCACGGCGATGGGGGAGAGCGGGGTCATGGCCCCCGCGAGAAGAAGAGCGATGATGAAGCCGCGCATTCAGTCCTCCTTCGTGCCTATGCGCTGTCGCGATCGGGAAATGGGCATAACCTTATAAGTCTACGCGACTCGCCGCCCACCGGGCAATGCGCGCCTCCGGTCCATGCCAGGACTCCACCTGCTAACCGGCGCTGCGCATCCGAGTTCCGTAGCTGGGCCTGTCTCTAGAAACTGCAGGCCTGAAGCCTTCCGCCGTGGAGGGCGCGCAGAAGTCGCGGCGGATCCCAGGGCATGGCCAGCGGGAGGGCTGTGGAGATCCTCCAGGACCAGTGTCCGTGCGGATGACCCCGGCTCATCCGCCTGCCGTAGGCGATCGCTGGAACGATCCTGAGGGGACCGGCGCGGGCGAGCACGCGGGCCTCGGCTCCGAAAGCGACGCGCGTCTTCTCGTCGGCGAATCGCGCCGACCCGCCTCCCCAGGGATGGCCCGCCTCGACGAAGGGAGCCAGGATTCCTCCCTGCAAGGCAAGGCCGGGGGCCCTGACGCCGAGATCGGGGATGGCCTGCAGCCGCGTCTCGATATTGGCGTGAAGGACGAAGCGCGCCTGCCGCTGGAGCGGCCAGCCCCGCAGGAAGACCGCGCCGTCGATTCCCGGGAGCGTGGGGCTGATGGCGTGGCTCGGGTCGGCGTCGAGTCCCTCGAACTCCTGCGGCGGCAGGCGCGAGGAGGTTCCCCGGAAGCCCCCCTCGATCCAGAGGGATGACCGCGCGGGAAGAGGCAGGGGCAAGGCCGCGAAGGCTTGCGCCGAGAGGCGCGTGAAGTCGCTTCCCCCCCTCCAGGCGCGGATCGACCGGCGGGCTGTGGCCTCCATCCCATAACCTCTGCGCATCGTCACGGCGCCCCGCCCGTCGGGCGGAAGATGCATGAAGGCCGCCTCGCCGCCCAGGAGCAGGCCAGACCAGGAGCGGGGAACTCCGAGCGGGGTCGCGAGCGAGCGGCCTCCGAAGCGCGGGAGCCTGCTCTCCGTCCCCACGAAACCGGTGGCCCATGCCTGGGTGTTCGGATCGGACTCGACGTGCAGCGGGGCGAGGAGCGCGACTCCCGTCGCTTCCCGCCGCTCCACCAGGAGACGGTCGTTCAGGACGCGGCGCGGCAGGAGCGCGGAGAGGTGGTAGGCCGCGACCCATGGCCCCCATCTCGAGGTGATGTAGAGGAGGCCGCGATCGGGATTCGACGCCTGCCGTCGCGCGCTGAACAGGTAGCCTCCCCAGGCATGGCGTATGAGAGGCTCGGCCCATGCGCCGATCCATCCCAGTCCGACCCGGCGCGATTGCGGACCGACGAGGGGTAGCTGAAACCAGGATCGCACCTCGGAAAGCGGGCGGTAGGGGAAGGGTCCCGCCGCGAATGCTCGCGATGTCGTGTCCGGTTCGATCGCGGGAGCGGTCGGGAAGATGTGGGCGCGCTCATCGAGGAGACGAGATGGGCTTCTCCGTGGATCGACGACGCGCGTCGGCGTCGCCTCTCGGGACGCGCGGTCGCGCACGAGCAGACTGTCGTTCCACACCCCGACCAACTCGATCTGGCTTCCGGCCGACGTGATCGCTCTCTCTCCCGCGAGGCTGCCTCCGGACGGCCACTCCGCGGCGCGCACGTTCGCGACCCCCTCCTCATGCGCCGTCCAGGCGAGACGTTCCTCGTCGAGCCAGCGCGGGTTCTGGATCACGCCGGAGTCGCGAATCAGACAGAGCGAGTCTGCGGCGACGCGGCCGAGAGATAGGCCCCACAGATCGCGGCGTCCGCCGGGACGCGTCGTCGAGACGACGGCGCGCGTCCCGGCGCCTGCGGCGTCAAGGCCATGCGGCATCCAGCCCCTCGGCCAAGCAAGGAGGGGCTCGAGGAAGATGGCTCCACCTCTCTCGGGGATCGCGGCCGCGGCCAGCGCGGAGCCTCGCGACGATTCCGAGATCGCGATCACCCGCCGAGAGGCGATCGTGTCGACCTCCACGACTCTCGCCCCCGACGTGAGGAAGCGAAACCCGGACCCGGGTTCCCAGATGCCGAGATCCTGGACGATCGATCCATGGGACGCGCGGTGCCAGCGCGGAACGAGGACCCGGCCGTCGGGGAGGGGGCAGGGGCGCTCGGTGAAGCCTCCCGAAACGATGCGTCTCATCCGGCCGTCCGCATCCCGTCGCAGGAGCGATCCCTCCGCCTGACGGGCGGTCGGCTGCCCGGTCCACCACGAGACTCCGTCGAGGGCCCGCGACGCGTGCTGCGGGAAGGCGGGGGCGGGACGGAGAGGCTTGCCGATCGAGTCCGGGCTCTCGCCCCGGCGGTACCTCTCGCCATAGAAGGCGATCATCTCGCGGCGAAAGCGTTCGTAGAGCCGCTCTCTCCCGGGCCCGTAGGCCGCCTTCTCCGCCGCCGCGTAGCTGTAGAGGCCGAGCCTCCCCGCGGGTCGGATCAGGCGCGGCACGAGCGAATCCCCGTACGTCGCGGCCAACCACCGGACGCGCGCGTTGCCTGTCGCGTAGAGAAGCCGGCCGTCTCGGGGCCATCGACCAAGCCCCTCTTCCAGCAGCGCCGCGCCGACGGTCTGATCGCCGCGCGGCACATTCCACGACTCCGCGGTCCACTGCGCGATCCCCTCGTGAAGCCAGCGCGGCGGATAGAGGCCGAGCGGGAAGGCCAGGGTTCCCACCCAGGTCCTCGAGCCCCAAGAAACGAGGATGTGCGCATACTCGTGGACGAGGACTTCCTCGAACCAGGATCTCGATCCTGCGAAGGAGCGCTGCGAGGTTTGGGACGGGATCCAGGCAAAGAAGTAGTCGTGTCCGACGGCCGCTCCATTGGCGATCTGGTCCTGATCGGAGAGGTAGACGCGGGTGCGACGCTCCGGGAAGACGTCGAGACGCCGACACAAGGGCCCATGGAAACGTTCCAGGATCGACGCGGCGTCGTAGGCCCACTCCCGCAAGGGCTCGTGGTAGAAGATCCGGAAGTGGGCGGTCCGGATCTCCTGCCATCGCAACTCCGGATGGTTGCGGCCGTTCATCATCACGAAGGTCCCCTGCGCCTGCAGGAGGGAGGCGGCTGGCAGGCAGATTGCGAGGAGGACTCCGCGGCGCAGCATCCTGTCGAGACGCATCGCTCCCACTCCCGTGACCCTTGTGTCAGGGTTCGGCCGGCCCGGGGGACCGGCCTTCATCCAGAGGCCGAACCTATCCGTCGCCGCCGGTATGGTCAACCGCCGCGCGTTCCCCGGCGCGCGGCTCCCGGGAAACCCTTGACGCGTCGACGGAGCGATGTGGTAGATTGCCCGTGCTCGGCCGCAGCCCCCAAGGCGAGCCGACAGTCGCGACCCGCGCGGCGGATCGCGGCCCGATACTTCCTCGGCGGACGGAATCGCCGTGCCGCCTGCCTCCCGAGGACCGGTTCCAGGCTCGCAAGCTGATACCAAGCGCTGTGAGATCCCTTGGGAGGGATGATTGATGAGTCCTCACGCAGTCTTCGATCGTCGCGTCCGTCAGCTCAGTCTATTCACGGTGCCTCTGAGGGAAGCGGAGTCGGCATGGCTGTCCGGCATCGAGCGGGAAGCCCGGGAGCTTCTCGAGTCCTCAACTGCGAACCGCGAGTCGAGGGAAGAGAGCCGCGGCCGCCTCGATGGGGCGAGGGCGATCGCTCATCTCATCGCCGACGCGGCGGGGGAGCGCGCCATCTGCTGCGCCATCGGCATGCTCGCCCTCGAGGGCGGGCGCTGGCCCTCTGCCGTCGAGGCCTTCGAGACCGTGTTTCGCTTGTCGACCGATCGCCGGGACCAGGCCCTGGCCCTCCTCGGAAAGGCGCGCGCCCTGCGGGAGACCGATCCGCCCGCCGCCTCCCTCTCTTGCTGCGCCGCCGCGCTGCGGCGCGCGCGATGGGGCGCTCGAGGGCTCCTCATCTCCCGGATCCGACTCCTCGTCGCGGAAGGATACCTGCTGACGGGAGATCTCCGCAGAGCGCGGCGTTGCCTGGATCGGCTCGGGGAGATCGCGGGCCCGCAGGGGCAGCGATGGCTCCGCGCGTCGTTTCTGCGGGCGGAAGCGGAGCTCCTGCGCGCCCAGTGCCGCCACGGCGCGGCCGAGGCCCTCTTCAAGGAGGCGATAGAGGTCGTGAGGACCGCCGAAGGCCCCTGCGTCCCCGGGGGAGCGACGCGGACATCGCTCCTGCGCCTCCTGGCCCGATGTCTGCTCGATCAGGGCCGGCGGGAGGAAGCGGGGCAGCGGATCGAGGAAGCTCTTGCCGCGGCGGACGGGACCGATCCCCTCGAAAGGCGTCGCGTCGAGTTTCAGGGGGCGATGCTCCGCTACGCCGACGGCGATGAGGAGAACGGGGACGCGATCCTACGGGACGTGGAGCGGGGGCTGCGCGAGCTACGCTCCCATGGCGATCTCGCCGAGCTCCTGCTCTCGCAGGGGGAGATCTGCGTTCTGAGAGCCCAGGCCCCCGAGGTCCGATCGAGGGCGCGGGAAGGGATCCTCGAGGCACGCGGCCTCTTTCGCCGTCTGGACCGCCGCCGCCAGATCCACCGATGCGACATTCTCCTCGAGTCGCTGAGACCTCCTTCGTGCGATGTCCAGCGGGGTCTTGAGAGCTTCGCCAACAAGCCGCCGCGCGTCCCGCGCGTGAGGCGCCTGTCGCAGCTGGGCTTCCTCACGGCGGACCCGCGGATCCTCAGGGCGCTCGAGCCTCTCGAGTCGCTCGCGCATACCTCGATTCCGATTCTCGTCCTCGGCGAGAGCGGGACGGGGAAGGAGGTCCTGGCGAGGGCGCTCCATCGCGCATCGGGCGGGAAGGGGCCGTTCGTGGCGGTCAACTGCGGGGCCCTGCCGAGCGAGCTTCAGGAGAGCGAGCTCTTCGGGCATGTCCGAGGCGCTTTCACCGGCGCGGTCGCCGACAAGATCGGCCTCTTCGAGGCCGCGGACACGGGATCGCTCCTGCTCGACGAGGTGGGGGAGATGACCCCGCGCGCCCAGGTGAAGCTCCTTCGCGTGCTCGAGCTCGGGGAGATCCGTCGAGTGGGGGAGACGCGCATCAGGAGAGTGCGTGCCCGCGTCATCGCCGCAACCAACGCCGATCTGGACGCGCAGGTTCGCACGGGGGCCTTTCGCCGCGACCTCTACTACCGTCTCTGCGGGCTCAAGATCGAGCTTCCTCCTCTCCGGGAGCGCCTCGGGGATGTGCCCCTTCTCGCCTCGCACTTCGTCGATCTCTTCGGCAACCACGACGGCCCCCCGCCTACGCTCTCATCGGGAGCCCTCGACAGGCTCCTGCAGCACACCTGGCCGGGGAACGTCCGCGAGCTCCGTTTCACGGTGGAGAAGGCCGTGGCGCTCACGAAGGCTCTCTCCAGGTCGAGCGTCGAAGCCGATTGCATCGACATCGAGGCGCCGGTCGACCCCGCGCCGATTCCGGCCCCAATGCCCGCGCGGGAGCGGGCCGAGGGCGCGGAGGGTCTGGGATGCTACATGGAGAACATGGAGCGGCGGCTGATTCTCAAGGCGCTGGAGGAGAACAAGTGGAATCGAACGCGGGCCGCCCGGTCCCTCGGCGGGATGAGCCGCACGACGCTGATCGGGAAGATGAAGCGGCTCGGTCTCTTTCCCGGCCCGGGGCGCGGCGATCCCGATTGTGGGGAGGCGGAATCGCCCGGCGAACGGGCGCAGGCGTGCGCCGAGACAGGGGCCGCCTAGTCTCTCCAGCGGGCCAGGTGCGGGGAGAGGACGCTGCCGGCGGCGGTGAACCAGCCTCCCACGTAGAGATCCGTTTCCCCGCCGGCCAGGGCTTTCACCCTGTCGCTCAACCCGGTTCCGAGCGGCGACCAGTAAGCGCCGCTCCAGACAGCGATGTGGTTGCAGAGGAAGCCGTCCGCCACGTAGAAGTCGCCTCCCGCGACGATTCGCCCCGCATGCAGGGCGAGGGCGGCCAGCGGTCCGTCCATTCCCGAGCCGAGGGGCATCCAGGTCGATCCGTCCCATCGCGCGACGTTTCGCGCGGGGACCGAGCCGGCGCGGTCGAAGAGGCCTCCGGCCACAAGATCCCCCTCGATCGCGAGCAGAGCCCGCACCGCGCCGTCGATGCCGGCTCCTAGCGCGACCCACTCCACTCCCGTCCACCGCGCGATCCTCGAGAGCGTGATCTCCCCGGAGGCCGTGAAGTCTCCCGCCGCGACGAGATCGCCTTCGAAGACGGCAAGAGCGTAGACGCCCCCGTCCAGGCCTCGGCCGAGCGCCCTCCATCGGGAGCCATCCCATCGGGCGATGTGATTGACCGTGTCGGATCCGGCGGTCGTGAACTCCCCTCCGGCGAAGATCCCTCCCTCGTGCGCGAGCAGGACATGGACGGTTCCGTCCAGACCCCCTCCCAGAGGCGCCCAGGCGGCGCCGTCCCATTGCGCGATCCGGCGGCAGTCGGCGCCTCCCGCGGATGTGAAGGAGCCGCCGGCGAAGATCCTGCCGTCCGAGAAGGCCAGCGCATAGACCGCATCGTTCATCCCGGAGCCCAGCGCCTCCCAGGAGGAGCCGTCCCAGAGCGCGATCCGGTCGGCCGGGACATCGCCCGCTTCATGAAACCATCCTCCGGCAGCGAGCAGGCCTCCCTCGCGCGCGAGGGCGAAGACGTAGCCGTCGGTTCCGTGGGCGGCGAAGCCTGCCCACCAGCTGGAGTCGCTGGTCAGGAGGCCCGGGATGCCGAGGACGACATTGGAGAGGGAGGAGGAGTTCTCCGCCTCATCGAACGATCGAAGCGCGAAGTAGTGGGGTTTCCCCCTGGCGAGATGGTCCACGAGGACCGTCTCGGGCGAGCCGCCGGGCAAGGGTGTCGCTCCCCCGGTCGCGCGGGTGGCCGACTCCCAGTTGGCGTCGCTCAGGGGGGCCTGGCCGTACCTGATGTCGTATCGTGCCGCTGTTCCATCGAGGCCGTCGTCTCCCGGTGCGGTCCAGTAGAGGCGAACCGTGGAGTCGCCCGTGGCCGAAGCGGAGAGGTCTCGGACAGCGGAGGGAGGGAACCGATCCCCCGGAGGAGGGAGGGGCGCATCCTCCGAACTGCATGAGAGCAAGGCGATTAGGCCAAGAATGGACATGCCGGCTGCGGAGCGACTGCGGAAAAGTGGCACCTGGCGACTCCTTCTACCCCGAAGCGCGGCGCCGCGGCCGCCGATCTGGTTAGCCGGGCTCGGTCGGGTCGGAGCCCGCGCCGCGCCTGATCTGGGGAGAGCGTCCGGCCGGCAAGGCGCGGCGTCAAGCCGATCCGCTAGGAGCTTGACGACAAAGCAGTAATCGGCTATATTTACACCCTACATTCCGCATGTCGCATGTGCCATTCTGGCGATTTTCCGATTCCGCCAACACCTGCGATGGCAATGAGTTCTGTCACTCGTAGTGGATAGCCCTTTCCTCCGCCAACGCCATGAGAATCCG
>VGJL01000102.1 GCA_016867495.1 Candidatus Eisenbacteria bacterium
CACTCGGCTCGATCGTTCGCGAGGTCGAGAGGCTGGCGGGAGGCGGCGTGAGGGAGATCAATCTCGTGGCGCAGGAGTTGACCGCGTACGGGACCGACAAGGGGAAGCCTGGCGCACTGCCCGCCCTGTTGCGGCGGCTGGACCAGATCGAGGGGATCGTCTGGATCAGACTCCTCTATACCCATCCGGCGACATGGACCGAAGAGCTTACCGACTGCCTGATGAGCCTGCCCCGCCTCTGCCGCTACGTCGACATTCCGATCCAGCATGTGTCGGAGCGTGTTCTGAGGAACATGCGGCGGCCCTCCTTCCGCCGCACCAGGAGGCTTCTGGAGCGCCTCCGCGAGAAGATCCCGGGTCTCTTCGTCAGAACGGTCCTTCTTACGGGCTTCCCGGGGGAGACCGACGAGGACTTCGAGGAGATGATCTCCTTTGTGCGGGAGTACCGCTTCGATCACCTGGGAGTCTTCGAATTCAGCCCCGAGCCCGGGACGCCCGCGGCATCCTTCGAGCGGCAGGTCCCCCCCGCGGTGCGGCGGTCGAGGCGCCGGAGAATCCTCGCTGCACAGAGGAAGATCTCCGAACGCCTCAACCGAGAGAGGGTCGGACGGCGGGCCCTCCTGCTTCTGGACGAGAAGGACCCGCGCGGGGGATGGCGCGCCCGGCATCAAGGGCAGGCCCCCGAGGTCGACGGGCGGACGCGTCTACGATACCTTACCGGTCGGCCCCTGCGTCCGGGCGATCTGATAGAGGCGGTCATCACGAGGGCCTCGATCTACGACCTGGAGGCCCGGCCCGCAACCGAAGAGGAGAAGGGTTCATGTCTCGCTGCTTCCTGAAGGGCTCCATCGTCGTTCTCCTCCTTTCGCTCGGCGCCGGCGCTTCGCCGGTTGCCTGCGAGGAGGCGACATTTCCGACGAACCTTGCATTGCTGGGCGATCTGACCTCGGAGACGGTCTCCGTCCTGCTGGACAGCCTCGATGTGCGGCCCGGCGAGTCGATCAGCTTGATCCCGGCGGCCTGGCACGAGGGGAGCGATTTCGTGGCCGATGCGTTCGCCTCCGCGCTCGCCCGCCGGGGCGTGGCCGTACGGTTGGCGTCGCAGGTGCAGGCGACGCCCGCTCCTCCGCCCGATACATCCGCGGTCAGGCGCGCGGGCGGGGTCGCGGACGAGGAGACGGCTGCCCCGGCGGACAGCGGATTCGCCGCCGCCGACTCGATCTTCGCTGCTTCATGGGGCGACACGCTCGGGGCGAATGAGGCGGACTCCGACACGCTCGGGGCGGGATCCTCCGAGCCCGAAACAGAGGAAGAGGGGGAGGAGGAGCCGACGCAGGAAGATCAGGGGCAGAAGACGACGGAGGCGCCCGCAGCTCAGGTGCCGGCCTATCGAAACTATCCCGAGGGGACAGTGATCGAGTTCCGCGTTCTCGAGTTCGCCGTGAGTTACCCCACGTCCAAGCGGAGGCTTGTCTTCTTCGGGCAGCCTTCCGTCCGCCGGCTCGGCGGAGTCAGCGTCCAGGCGAGCCGGATCGAGGGCCCGAAGGGGAAGATCGTGAAGGTGGCGCGCGCGCAGAGCAATCGCCAGGACCACCTCTCCGGGGACTCGAGGCTGCTCGCGGAGGGGGCGGCCTACCCGTTCGCGAAGCCGACGATCCCCCCGGCGAACATCGGGAAGTACATCGAGCCGTTCGCAGTTCTGGGGATCATCTCGAGCCTCATCTATCTCTTCTACCAGAATCAGAAGTGAGGGACATGGTGCGCCGAATCGCGCTGCTGCTGATCGCCGCGACCCTGTGCGGATGCGGCGGCTCGTCGCCGGGCGTCAAGAGGCTGCCCAGCGAGGAGGCCGACTACCTGCAGGCCCGCAAGGCCTACGATGATGAGAACTACATCAGGGCCGCCGAGCTGCTGACAGCCTTCGTTGACGAGCACCCTGGCTCGAACCGCCTCGACGAGGCCCTCCTTCTGCTCGGTCGATCGCATCAGAAGACGGGGGAGAACCTGCTTGCGATCGAGGACTTCAACCGCCTCGTGCGCGACTTCCCTCAGAGCTCCCTGCGAGAGGAAGCGGAGTTCGAGAGGGCGCGGAGCAACTTCGAGGAGTCGCTCGGCCCGGCGCAGGATCCAGAGAGCACGGAGGCGGCGCTGGATCTGATGCGGGCCTACACGATCCGATATCCAGAGGGGGCCTTCAGGGGCGAGGCGGAAAAGGCGATCGACGCGTGCCTCGAGAGGCTCGCCCTGAAGGCGTTCTACAACGCAGAGACCTATCTCAAGCTCCGGCAGCCCCGTGGCGCGGTCCTCTACTTGGAGAAAGCGCTCTCGATACGGTCCGACTTCAGCCGGGCGGGCGAGGCCCTCGCGAACCTCGGACGGATGCACGGGCGGCTCGGCGAGTCCGAGAAGGCGCGCGGCGCCTGGGAGAGACTCCTCTCCCACGCCACGCCCGATCGGATCAAGGAGGACCGCAAGCTGTCCGACCTCCGCCGCGAGGCCGAGGAGGCCCTGCGCATCCTGCCCCCGCCAGCCACCGGGGAGGAGGCTCCTTGAAGAGATGGGGCGTTCTCGGAGGGAGCTTCGACCCCGTCCACCTCGGGCATCTCTGGATCGCCCTCTTCGCCCTTGAGCAGCTCGATCTCGATCGCGTGCTCCTGATTCCGGCGGCGGTTCCTCCGCACAAGGGGGCGGGAGCCGTGGCTCCGTACGACGTCCGGATGGAGATCCTCCGCCGCGCGATCGAGCCCCATCCGGGGCTTGCCGCATCCGACCTCGAGGCCGACGCCGGATCCCCTTCCTACACGATCGATACGCTGAGGCGCCTGCGCGCGAAGCTCGATTCCCGGGATGAGATCTGGCTGCTCATGGGAGCCGATTCCCTCGAGGACTTGCCGAGTTGGAGAGAGCCGGGAGAGATCCTTCGCATTGCGCGGCTCGGGATCTACGGGCGGCCGGGGCACGGTCGCGCGCTCCCCCAAGGGGCGGACGCGGTCTGGATCGATGGACCCGCCTGCGGCCTCTCGTCCACGCTCATCCGGGAGCGGCTCTACCGTGGCAGGCCCGTCGCAGGCCTGGTGCCCGACGCGATCGTCCCCGCTCTGGAGTCCTCCGAGATCTACCGCCCGCGGGAGAGAAGGGGCTGAGGACGCGGAGGCGATGCCCGAGCGGATCTATCTCATCGACGGCTCCGCGATCGTCTATCGCTCCCACTTCGCATTCCAGCGAAACCCGCGTCTCACATCCGATGGGATGAACGTCAGCGCCGTCTTCGGCTTCGCGCAGACCCTGTTTCCGATCCTGACCCAGCGCGGCGGCCGGTTCGCCGCGGTGGCCTTCGACACGGCCGCCCCGACCTTCCGCCATCTGAGCTACCCGGCCTACAAGGCCAACCGGCCTCCCATGCCGGAGGATCTGGTCGAGCAGCTTCCTCTGATCCGAGCCCTCGTCCAGGCGACCGGCGTTCCGATTCTCGAGCAGGAGGGGGTCGAAGCGGATGACCTGATCGCGAGCCTCGCCATCCGGGCGGTCGCGCTGGGGCACGAGGCTGTGATCGTCTCCTCCGACAAGGACTTCAATCAGATCGTCGGGCCGCGTCTCCTGCAGCTTGTCCCGCCGCGCGGGAAGGAGGCGGAGTCGTTGCTCGGTCCGGACGAAGTCGCGGCCCGCTGGGGCGTCGCGCCCGCCCAGATCCTCGACCTCTTCGCTCTGGCCGGCGACTCGGTCGACAATGTTCCGGGCGTTCCGGGGATCGGGGAGAAGACGGCGGCGGAGCTGATCAAGCGGCACGGGACGCTGGATCGGCTCTACGAAGAGCTCGAGAAAGTCCCGCGGGTCTCGGTCCGGGAGAAGCTCGCCGCTCACCGCGAGGAGGCCATGCTCAGCAGAGAGCTCATCCGGCTCAGGACCGATCTTCTTCCCGAGGCGGAGATCGAGACCTACCGGACCCCGAGCATCCGCGGGCGCGCGCCGCTTCTCGATCTGCTGCGAAAGCTCGAGTTCCGGCGCCTGATCGATTCCCTGGCTCTCGAGGAGGAGAGGGGGTGGGGGGCGTCCTACGAGACGATCGAAGACGAATCGCAACTCGAGAGGATCCTCGCCGCCTTCCCCGGCCCGGGCGTTCCTTTCGCGATCGACACCGAGACCGACTCCCTCGATGCCCGGCGCGCTCGCCCCGTCGGCCTCTCCTTCGCCTGGAGAGCGGGGAGCGCCTACTACGTGCCGCTCGGGCACGAGGAGGGCGGGAACGTCCCGGAGGCGGCCGTTCGTCTTCACCTCGGCAAGATCCTCGCCGACGATCGAGTCGAGAAGGTCGGGCAGAACCTCAAGTTCGACATGCATGTTCTTGAGACCCTCGGCCTGCGGCCGAAGGGTCCCTACTTCGACACGATGCTCGCCTCCTATCTCCTGGATCCTGATCGCCCGAGGGATCTCGATTCGCTCTCGGCGGAGCTGCTCGGCCATCGCAAGATCGCCACCGAGACGCTGATCGGAAAGGGCCGGCAGCAGACGACGATGGATCTTCTTCCCGTCTCCCGCGTGCGGGATTACGCGGCCGAGGACGCCGACGCCGCCTGGAGGCTGAGGGAGCCACTCCTCGCCCGGCTTCGGGAGAAGGGACAGGAGGCGCTTCTCCGTGAGATCGAGGGGCCGCTCATCCCGATCCTCGTGGAGATGGAGAGGACGGGCGTTCATGTTGACGCCCGCCTGCTCGGATCGATGGGGCGCGAGCTCGAGGCCGACCTTGTCCGCCAGGGCGACGAGGTCGTCCGTCTTGCGGGCGTGAGCTTCAACGTCAACTCCCCGTCGCAGCTCGGGGAAGTGCTCTACGAGCGGCTCAAACTCCCGCACGGGAGGAAGACCAAGACCGGCTACTCGACCGACTCGGAGGTCCTCGAAGAGCTGGCGACGGATCACCCGATCGCGCGGGCGGTGCTCGAGTACCGGCAGACGATGAAGCTCAAGACGACCTATCTGGATGCCCTGCCCAGGCTCATCGACCCGCGGACCGGCCGGATCCACGCGCAGTTCAACCAGGCCGTGGCGGCGACCGGCAGGCTCTCGTCGAGCGATCCGAACCTCCAGAACATCCCTGTCCGGACGCCGCAGGGAAGGAGGATCCGCCGTGCCTTCGTGCCCCAGAGGGACGGGGACCTGCTGATCTCGGCCGACTATTCGCAGATCGAGCTGCGCATCCTCGCCCATCTCTCGAAGGATCCCGCCCTGATCGCCGCCTTCCGCATCGGGGAAGACATCCACAGGGCGACGGCTGCGCGGATCTTCGACACCGATCTGGACCGCGTCGATCCGGCGATGCGGGCGCGGGCGAAGACGGTCAACTTCGGGGTGCTCTACGGGATGGGCCCGCTGCGCCTCTCGCGGGAGCTCGGGATCTCCCTCGCGGAGGCCAGGGGTTTCATCGAGCACTACTTCGCGAAGATGCCGGGGGTGAAGGCGTACCTGGACGAGAATCTCGCTCGCGCAAGGAGGGACGGCTTCGTCTCGACGATTCTGGGCCGCAGGCGCTACCTTCCCGCGCTCGCGACCGACTCCGCCCGGGCCCGCGCCCAGGCCGAGCGTATCGCCGCGAACACGCCGATCCAGGGTTCGGCGGCCGACTTGATGAAGCGCGCGATGATCCGCGTGCACGAGTCTCTCGCCTCAAGCTCCTGCGCCGCCAGGATGATCCTGCAGGTTCACGACGAGCTGCTCCTGGAGGGGCCCGAGGGGGAGGCCGAGACCGTCGAGGCGATTCTGCGTTCCGCCATGGAGGAGGCGATCACGCTGGACGTTCCCCTGGTCGTCGAGATCGCCCGCGGGCGGAGCTGGGATGAAGTCCATGCCTGAACGGGAGCCGCCGGAGAGACGCACGCTGATCGGGGTGACGGGCAGGATGGGTTCAGGCAAGAGCAGGCTCTGCGCGATCCTGTCTCGCGCTCACGGTTGCCCGGTCATAGATGCGGATGCGTTGGGCCACGAGGCCCTGCGCGAGAGCGCCGCCGTCCGCGCCGCGCTCATCGCCCGATTCGGCCCCTCGATTCTCGGAGCGGGCGGGGAGATCGATCGCAGGGCGCTCGCGGATCGCGTCTTCCTCGATGCCTCAGCCCTGGGCGACCTCAACGAGATCGTCCATCCCTGGATCATCGAGAAGATCCGCGAGAGGCTCTCCGCCTTGCGGGTGAATGGGGGGGCTGGTATCGTCCTGCTGGACGCGGCGCTCCTGATCGACTGGAGGAGCCGACTTCCCGTCGACCGGGTCGTCGTCGTTCGCTGCCCCGATCTGGCGGCCATCGAGCGCCTCCGACTCCGGGGGATGCCGGAGGAGGAGGCCAGGCGCCGCCTCGCTCACCAGATTCCGGAGGAAGAGCTCCTGCTGCACGCCGACGAGCAGGTCGACAACGGCGGGTCGGAGGAGGATCTGACCTTGGAGGCCGAGCGCCTGTGGCAGAGGCTGTTGAGATGGAAGGAGACGAATCCATGAGCATCGATCCCCGTCAGGTCCTCGCCGAGAGTCGGGCAAAGCTGGATCACCTCCGGAGCTTCCTTTGATCTCGGCCAAAGGGAACAGGAGATCCGCCGGCTCGAAGAGGAGATGAGCGATCCGGGCTTCTGGGATCGGCCGAACGAGGCCCGGGGCAAGATCCAGAAGCTCAAGGCTTCGCGCGGGCAGATCGTCCGCTGGGAGCAACTGCGCAGAAGCTGCGATGACCTCGAGACGATGATCGAGCTGGCCGGCGAGGTCGCGGACCCCGCCGCCGGGGCCGAAAGCGATCAGATCGCCGGGGCGCTCGAGCGGGACCTCTACCGCTTCGAGCTGACCTCCTTCTTCCAGGGGGAGCTCGACAGCCACGATGCCGTCCTCTCGATTCATCCGGGCGCGGGAGGGACAGACAGCCAGGACTGGGCGGAGATGCTCCTGCGAATGTACCTCCGCTGGGCCGAAGCGAACGACTTCAAGGCGTCGCTGCTCGACTACCAGGAGGCGGAGGAAGCAGGCATAAAGGACGCGACAATCGAGATCCAGGGGGATTACGCCTTCGGCTACGTTCAGGCCGAGAGCGGCGTCCACAGGCTTGTGCGCATCTCTCCCTTCGACGCGGCCAGGCGCAGGCACACTTCTTTCGCTTCGGTCTTTGTCCTTCCCCAGGTGGACGAGTTGACGGACGTCGAGATCCGGGACGAGGACCTGCGCGTCGACACCTTCCGGGCGAGCGGCGCCGGGGGGCAGCATGTCAACAAGACCGACTCCGCGGTGCGGATCACCCACCTTGCCACCGGGATCGTCGTCCAGTCGCAGGCGGAGAGGTCGCAGCATCGGAATCGCGACCACGCGATGAGGATCCTGAAGGCGCGCCTCTACCACCACTACCGCGAAGAGGAGCGCAAGAGGCTCGATCATCTGGAGGACGGGAAGAAGGAGATCGCCTTCGGGAGCCAGATCCGCTCGTACGTCTTCTATCCCTATACGCTCGTGAAAGACCACAGAACCGACCAGGAGACATCCGACGTCCAGGCGGTGATGGACGGCCAGCTGAATCCGTTCATCGACGCTTGGCTTCGCTCGAGCTCGCGCCCGAGGAGCCGCGGCGAACGGTCCGAGGCGAAGTCCTAGAGCGGCAGGAGGAAGCGTGAATCTGCACATCTTTCGCGAGTACGACATCCGCGGCGTAGCGGACAGGGACTTGGACGACGGGCTCGTGCGGCAGATCGGCAGGGCCTTCGGCAGCCGGCTGGTCGAGTCCGGGGCCTCCGTCTGTCTCCTGGGCTGGGATGTCAGGGAGAGCTCCCCCCGGCTCAAGGGGAGTTTCGGGGAAGGGCTGGCCGCCACGGGGCTCGAGGTCAGGAGGATCGGGCTCGTCCCCACGCCGGTTCTCTACTACGCCATCCACAAGGAAGGAGGCGGCGGCGGGGCGATGGTGACGGGAAGCCACAATCCCCCCGACCAGAACGGATTCAAGCTCTGCCTCGGGACCGCTCCCCTGCACGGCGAGGGGATACGGGAGCTCGCCGCGCGCATCCGGGAGGGGCGCTTCCGATCAGGCGGCGGGGCCTACCGGGATCTCGACCTGAATGGGGCCTACCAGGAAATGGTCCTCTCGAAGTGCGCGCCCGCGCGTCCGCTGAGCGTCGTGCTCGATATGGGAAACGGCTGCGCGGGGCTTCTCGCGCCCCGGATCTTCCGATCGCTTGGACACCGCGTGGTCGCGATCTACGAAGAGCCCGACGGCAGATTCCCCAACCACCAGCCCGATCCGACGGTCCCGGCCCTGATGGAGGATCTCTGCGCGCGCGTCGTCTCGGAGCGGGCGGACATCGGGATCGGCTACGACGGGGATGCCGATCGGATCGGAGTCGTCGACGACTCGGGCCATCTCCTCTATGGCGATCAGCTCCTCTCGCTCTTCGCCCGTGACATGCTGTCGAGACACCCGGGGGAGAAGGTGATCTTCGACGTGAAGTGCTCCCAAGGCCTCGAGGAGGACATCCGCGCCCACGGCGGCGTGCCGATCATGGCCAAGACGGGCCACTCCCTCCTCAAGGCCAGGATGAGGGAAGAGAACGCTCTTCTGGCCGGAGAGATGTCAGGACACATCTTCCTCGGGGAGGACTTCTACGGCCACGACGACGCGATCTACGCCTCCGCGCGCTTCGCCTCCTACCTCTCGCGCCAGGATCTACCGTTGTCGCGCCTGAGGGAGTCGCTTCCCGCCTATGTGAACAGCCCCGAGATCCGCGTCTCATGCACCGACGAGGCCAAGTTCCGGGTGGTCGAGGAAGTGGCGGGGCGCCTGGGCGCCACCTATCCGGTGGTGACGATCGACGGCGTGAGGGCCAGGATCGCCTCCGGCTGGGGCCTGCTGCGGGCTTCCAACACGCAGCCGGTCCTCGTTCTTCGCTTCGAAGCGAGGACTCCGGGCGACCTGGGTTCGATAGAGGCGGTTTTCCGAGGCGAGCTCTCGAGGTTCCCGGAAGTGCGTTGGGACGAAGCTCCCATCCACTGACGGATTCGCTGGTTGACACCCCTTGGGGCCTCGGATAGCCTGACATCGTGCCTCCCTGCGGGAGGTTGTCGCTTGGCTGCTCGGGGTTGGAGGCGGCCCGATTGGGTCGGGACTGGATGGGGATGAGCAGAAAGAACTTGCCGCGAGTCTTACGATTTCCATTCGACTTTCTTTTCCTGGCGGGTCTCGTCGTGTGGGGCGGTTGCCAGAAGACCGACGATATCCTGCAACCCTCGCCGGACGCCAAGACGGTGCTTCGCGCCATCTACCGCTCGCCGGCCGAGTTCACCAGGAATCCCATCGTTCTCGATGGGCAGATGGTCGAGCAGGAGTGGGGGGGGGATGCGGTCGAGTTCCTGAATGTCCGCATCTCGGATGAGAACGGCGTGGGGGGCAACGCCACGCCCGCATACGTCTCGATGAAGGCGGTCTACACCGATCGGGATCTCTTCCTCCTCGTCCGGTGGATCGATGGCCGCGCGGACGAGTACAAGGACGGAAGACTCTACGTCGGCCCCGATCTGAACATCCCGGGGATCTACGGCTGCCGCCAGGAGCTGATGGATGACGCCTACTGGTGGACCGAGTACTTCGGGTATGTCCCCGACGAGGACCGCCTAGCGATCGCCTTCGAGATCGAGCCCGCGGGCAACGCCCTGGGC
>VGJL01000103.1 GCA_016867495.1 Candidatus Eisenbacteria bacterium
GCGAAGGTCTTCCTCGAGAAGGAGCTGGGGCTCGAGGCGATGAATGAGGCGGTCGAGGGCGGGGCGAGGATCTGGCAGTGGTCGCACCGATGGTTCAAGCCCCTGCAGAAGGAGGAGTTCAGGGTCGGGATCGCGCCGACCGGAGAGCTGGTCCGCTTCACCCACCTTCTGGACGAGGACGCTCCGGGAGCCCGTCTGGAGGAAGGCGAGGCGCTGCGCCGCGCCGAGGATCAGCTCCGCGCCCTTCGCTCCCGGGGGCTGGACGATCTGCGCTACCTCGGCGCGACGAGCGTCGAGAGGAAGAACCGGACCGATCACGCCTTCACGTGGGAGAGGCCCGACATCGACTGGAAGGGTGGGCGCTACAGGCACAGGGTGACGATCCAGGGGGATCGACTCGGCGGCTACGAGGAGTTCGTGCAGGTCCCCGAGACCTGGGCACGGGACTATGCGCGCCTGCGCTCAAAGAACCTGAGCGCGAACGCAGTGGCGAACGTCTTCGGCTTCCTCACGATCCTCGCCATGCTGGTCATCCTGGTCCAGCAAGTCCGCCTGCGGGCGATCCGCTGGAGGTTCGCGATCGGCTTCGGCGCCGTCGCCGCGGCGCTTCTCTTCGTGAACAACCTGAACGGCCTGCCGCAGGCCCTCTTCCGGTATGAGACGACCCGTTCCTACGCGGGATTCCTGAGCGAGAGGATCCTCTTGGGACTCGCCGCCTCGATCGCGCTGGGGTTCGTGATCCTGATCATGGTCGCCTGCGGGGAGAACATCTATCGCTCTTCCTATCCGCGGAAGCTCGCGATCCCCTCCTTCTTCCGATGGGAGGGATTGAGGACGAAGGAGTTTCTCTTCTCGAGCCTCGCCGGGCTCGTCCTGACTTGCTTCTTCCTCGCCTACCAGACGGTCTTCTATCGGATCGCTTCGTCCCTCGGGGCGTGGTCGCCCGCCGATGTCCCGTACGACGACCTGCTGAACAGCGCGGTCCCTTGGGTCTTCCTGCTCTTCATCGGCTTCATGCCGGCCGTGACGGAGGAGTTCACGAGCCGCGTCTTCTCGATCCCCTTCTTCCAGCGCTTCCTGCGAAGTCGGGCGCTCGCCCTGATCCTGGCGGCGTTCATCTGGGGATTCGGGCACTCCGCCTATCCGAACCAACCCTTCTACATCCGCGGGCTCGAGGTGGGGCTGGCCGGAATCCTGATGGGCGTGTTGATGCTGCGCTTCAACGTCTTCATGCTCCTCGTCTGGCACTACACCGTCGATGCCCTCTACTCGGGCTATCTCCTCCTCCGCTCGGGGAATCCCTACTACGTGACGAC
The DNA here is from genome assembly GCA_016867495.1 of Candidatus Eisenbacteria bacterium. Taxonomy (NCBI): domain Bacteria; phylum Candidatus Eiseniibacteriota; species Candidatus Eiseniibacteriota bacterium. Next base: position 1,317 of record VGJL01000103.1, read on the forward strand.
CGCGGCCCTGGCGGGAGGGATCCTCATCCTGCCCTTCGCCGTCGCGCTTGTCGCCTATCTGCGAACGGGCAGGTTCGTCGATCCGGTCCCGCTTCGAAACGAGGCGCAGCCGGTTCCCGCGCCGGGAGAGGCGGTCGATGCGCGGGCGGCGGGTGAGATCATGCGCGAGGGCGAGGCGGCGGGGATCGGCACGATCGCCGTCCCTCCGCCGGCCGCTGCCGGACTGGAGGGAGCGGTCCTCTCCGAGCGGCCCCTCACGGCGCGGCGGGCCATCGTCGCCCTGGGCGTGAGCGCGCTGGCGCTGGCCGCGGTGATCGGCCTGAGATCGGGATCCGCGAAGCCGGAGGCTCCCCTGCGGACCGATCGCGCAACGGCGATGGCGACCGCGCGGGCCTTCGCGGCGACGCACGGCTTCGACACAAGCGGGTGCAAGTCGGCCGTGACGCTGAACGACGAGGCCGATCCGATCGCGGCGCGTTACGTCCTCTCGAAGGCGGGATTCTCGGCCTTCGCCGGATACTGGCCCGAGCGGCTGCCCGCGCAGAGCTGGGCGGTTCGCTTCTTCCGGCCCCTCGATCCTGCCGAAGCGCGGGCGAGGATCGATCTGGCGAGCGGGAGGGTCATCGCCTTCGATCACCGCATCGCCGAGGCCGACAGCCTGCCGCCCGTCTCGTTGGAGAGGGCGGAGGAGCTGGCCGCGTCGCTTCTCGGCTCGGTCGGCTTCGACACCGCGCCCATGGACCGGAAGGAAGCGGCCGACAAGCCGCGCCCCAAGAGAATGGACCGCACCTTCGCCTGGGAGGCGCCAGAGGGAGATCCGCGCAATGTCGCGCAGGCGCGCTACCGGATCGAGGGGAAGGTGACCGGGGATCGCGCGGCCGGTTTCGATCTGAAGCTGCGGGTTCCGGAGGAATACGAGAGGGCGCGCGAGAAGAGGACTGTGGCTTGGCCGACTGGGCTCGCCCTGCTCCTGCTCGGCGGGGGAGGGCTTCTCGGGCTGGCGATCCGGGATGTCGGGAGGGCGCACGGCCGAGGCGCGATCCCATGGCGCCGTCTGCTCCCCGGAGGCCTGGCCGGCATCGTCGTGGCAGTTGTGGGGACGCTGAATGCCATGCCCCGCCTCCTCGCGCAGTACAGCACCTCGGCTCCCTGGATGACGTTCATCGTCTTCGCCTGCGTCGGCGTGATCACGGCCGCCGTGTTCTACTTTCTAGTCGGCTGGGCCGGGACTGCGCTCACATGGGGGCTTCATCCGCGTGTCGCGTTGCTCGGTCGCGACGAGATCCGCAGGCGCTGGCTTCCGGGCGCAGCCCTCGCGCTGGTCCTTTTTCCCGTCTGGGGCAAGGTCCTCGCCGAGACTCGCGTCCTGATCGCGAAGTGGGCTCCCGGCGTGGCGCCGCCTCCGATCGCCGGTGCGGCGGGGCCGCTCGACGCTTCTCTTCCGGGTCTCTCCGCCTTCATCGGCGTCATCCTGGCGACCTTCGTTCTGTGCCTTGCCTTCGCTGTCATGACCAGAGTGCTCTCGTCCCGCGACTGGCCGGGCCGGTCGGGGCGGATCGCGCTGCTCGGGCTCTTGGCGCTGGGGCTTTCGATCATGCCTTCCCGCGGCGGGGGGGAGTTCATCCTGCTCCTCGCGCGTTATCTCCTCATCCTGGCGATCGGGGCCGGGCTGATCGTCTGGATCCTGCGCGGGAACGTCCTCGCCTACATCGCGGGCGTCTACGGCTACCACGCGGTTCGCGCCACGGCCGCCTTGCTGGGGGAGCCGAACGGATGGGCGCGAGCCCACGGGGTCGCCGCGGCGATCCTGCTCGCGATTCCGCTGGTGTGGGTCTGGGCGCGATCGAGGAAGCGGGCGGCGGCAGTCTGATCCGCAAGGCGGACGCGGGCCTACGGTCTCAGGGCATACGTGACGAACAGGCGCGACCCCGAAGGCCTCTGGACCTGCCACATCTGGCGTCTTTCGTGATGGAAGAGCGTGCCCCCGTTGTCTGCGAGCTCCGTGCTCTCAGCCAGCAGGTAGGACGTCGGTAGCCCTTGGGTCGCGTATAGCTTCGCCCCGCGCCACTCGTACGTGAACCCGAACGCTCCCGTCATCCAGGTCTCCCGCCGGAAGTCGTCTCTACGGTGCGATTGGAAGAAGCGATAGGAGGCGCCGCCTTCCGGGACCTCGGAGTCGCCGTAGTCCTTGTTCGTGTCCGTGTACTGGCGGAGGATCGTGACCCTCATGAGGGCCGAGAGGCCACGATAGACGCGCACGCTCGAGCTCCCTTCGATCCCCGTCGCGAAGAAGAGCTTCCTTCCCTTTGAGAACTCTTCCCAGTGCTCCGTCCATCCCAGATTCGGACTCGTCGACCAGAGGACGTCGCGCTGCGCCGAGTCGCTTGCGGGATTCCACCGCGTCTCGGTGTTTCGCATCCCCGTGCGGCCGAGCTCCAGAAGCAGGCCGCAATCGACGTACCCACGGGGCATAATGAAGTTGAAAAACGGGTTCGTCTCGAGGGCGTAGCCCACCTGCCCTTCCTTGGACCACGGTTCCGATTCGACCTGTTTGTTGACCCGCGTAGAGGTCGCCGACTCTCTCTGGAGCAGGAAGAGGATCCCTGCGTCGAGTCCCTCCCCGCGAATGAAGCTCGCCTTTGTATAACCCCGGAGCAGTCCCCCCGTTTCCCGGTTCTTCCAGTGGGGATCGGATCTGTAGGAACCGTCGAACTGCGATCCTTCCGTCTCGTCCCATGAGTAGCTGTCACCGTCCAAGAGGTTGGAACGGTACCGGATCCCTGACTTCCAGTTGCCTTGGCGCTCGAAGCTGATCTGCAGGTCCCATTGCCGGCCCTCGAAGACCGTGTAGTGGTCCTGGTAGAAAGCATCCACGTTAATGTTTGGATAGCCGAAGATGTGGTTGCAGCCCTGGGTCGCCCATCCCCATGTGAGACGCGGCACCTTGTAGTCGGTCGCGTCGCGAGTGAAGCTGATGTACCCATCGGGCTGGTCCGCGGTCTTGCGGGTGTACTCGACTTTGACCCCTAGGGGGTTCCCGAAGAGCGTGCGGGCATGGATCACCTTCAGGCTGTAGTCGTCCTTCTGAGCCCCTGTTGAGCCCTTGAAGGGGATGAGGACGTAGCTCCCTTCCGACGGCTCGGAGCGAGCCACGCCGCGCGCGTTGAGATTCATGCGCGTGGCGGTCGTTCCCATCTCGAACAGGAACCTCCCGTACTTCGTGTCGGTTGTGCCGCCCGTCGTCGTGGTTCGTTGGTTCATGGCCGAGGAGAGCCGCGCCCACGAGCGGACAGAAGCAGGATCGCCCCCGTAACCGTACGGCACGGAGAACTCGACCTCCTGGTAGTTGCTCGTGTAGCTGGCGGAGGGTCGGTTCTGCGGATGGGTGACGTCGCCCTGCCATGGCGAGGACTGCGGCTCGTAGCTCAGGTAGAGCATGCGCGACGGCCACCTGAGGATGTCGTGCGGGTAGGCGAAGACGGTCTCGTACGGATCGCTTCCGATCGTGAACGAAGGCCTGGCCTGAGCGACCGGCGGACAGAGAATGAATGCGATTCCCAAAACGGCCAGTGCGCGGTGCATGGCGCGCCTCCTCTGTGGGTTTGATCGAGCATCGGGTGAACGGCGCCCCCAGGCATCTTATCGGCCGAACTCGCCGGGTGCCACATGGGGTTCGGAGCGGCTCAGGGCTCCGCTCAGCGGGACCGGTCATGGCCGCCTTGTGGCTTGTCGTTCCTGCGAAGGACGGCGCCCCAGGTCTGCCAGCTCCGCGGCAGGCGCTGGGAGATCTCGTCGCCAACCAGGCCGAGCAGCGCCCTCACCGTGCCCGCCCTCTCTTCCCGGAGAGTCAGCGCGACCGGCAGAAGCGAGATCCTGAGGAGCGCGGAGAGGATGAAGAGAAGATGGAAGTTCGCGAGCGAGAGTCCGTGTCCTTCGAAGCTGAAACTCCTGATCCCCTGCGCGACGGCCCCTCCGAGGAGCGATGCCAGGAAGGTCGAGAGGCCGACGGCCATTCCCTGCACCCCGAGGTAGGCAGTCCTGTTCTCCTCCGGCGCTGTCGCGAGAACAAGGTTGAAGCTCGCGAGGGCGAATCCGGGCCAGAAGAGACCCGTCAGGCACGCGTCGATCCAGATCGGCGCGAGGTGGCCGGGAGCGGCGAACAGCCACAACAAGGGAAGGAATGAGACGCCGGCGATGTTGAAGACCAGGACGGGGCGATTCCCCACGCGGTCGATGATTCTCCCCCAGAGCGGAAGGCTGACGAGATTGAGGATGCCCGCGAGGATCGAGTAGGCGGCCATCGATGAGAAGCTCATCTTCAGGTTCTTGATCATCTGGGCGGCGAAGAAGGGGCTCGCCATGCCCGTGGCGCTCGACCAGAGGATCGTGAAGGCGAGCAGGCGGCGGTAGATGCGATTCTCGAACGGCTTGCGGAGCGTGGCGAGGAGCGGAATCGGACGCTCTCCCCGCAGCGGCGGCTCCCACTGCCGGGTGAGCGTGAGGGCGGCCAGGGCCGCGACGAAGGCGGCGGCCGCGAAGAGCCAGGCGAGGCCGCTCGCGTCCTCTCCGCGCGCGACGAATCGATCGTAGATCCGACCCGTCGCGAAGGTCGCGAGCATGACGACCGTCCCGATGATCGTGTTCCGCAATCCGAAGTAACGCCCCCGCTGCTCGATCGGGACGAGATCGCTCATCCACGAGAGCCATCCGGTCGCCGAGAGGTTCACGAGGGAGTTGCCGACGAAGACGACGGCGAGGAAAAGACCGAGCCGCATCGAGGGGTGAATCGGCAGGAAGGGGAGGAGACAGAGAAGACACCAGAGCGCTCTTCCTCCTCCCGAGCAGACGACGGAGAGCGGCTTGCGGCGGCCCAGGCGCCCGACGACTTGGGCTCCGACCACCGATCCGACGGTCGCGACGGCCGCGAGGGCGGAGAGCAGGCCGAGCTGGAAGTCGTTCGATCCGAGCATGAGCGCGTAGGCTGTGAGCAGAGTCCCGCTCGTGATCGTGGTATGGATGCCGGCAAGGGAGCCTTCCAGGATCGAGATCCGCTGACTCAGGACAGGTTCGCCGCGGGGCGGAGCGGAAGAAGAGGAGATCGCCGCGTCGGACGGCGGAGCCTCGGCGGGGTCCTGCGCGCCACCTCCCGGCGTCGTCACGCTACTCTATCCGGTCGATCCCCAAGCGCTTGCACGCCTTCTCGACCCCCGGGAAGACGGAGTCGGGGAGCCGCGCGAGCAGCGTGCGCCAGCGCGGGTTGACGCTGATCGCTTCCTCGAGGTCGTCGAGGGCGTTGCTCTCCTCTCCCATCGCCATCCTGACGGAGGCGCGCCAGAAGAGCAGCTCATCGGATGGCGACTGGCCGATGGCGGCGTCATAGAAGAGGGAGGCGGTCCGGTAGTCCTTCCGGGCGAACGCCTCATCGCCCTGGTCTGCCAGCGTGTAGCCTCGGTGCATGTCGTAGAGTCTCGACAGCTCGTAGATCGGCTGCCGGTGGTCCTCGACGCGCAGGTCGACGGTTCTGTTCTTCCACGGCTGCTTCGCATCGATCATCTTGACCACGAGTAGCGCGGCGGATTGCATGCCGCGGGCATCCCCGCCGGCCGCCTGTCCCGACTCGAGCGCGGCGATGATCCTCGCCGCCATAGAGCCCTCGGCGGCCTCGAACGACCTCGACATCGAGTCCCAGATCCCGGGCGCCGCGAGCAGGTTTCCGGCGCACGCGTGGTCTCTTCCGATGTGGCTGCCGGCGAAGTCGACGCACTCCTCGCCCGTGTGGACCGCGACGTTCCCTCTTGCGTCGATGACCAGGACCTGGCGCATCGCTCGAAGCGTGTCGGCTTCGACCTCGGCCTGGAGGGCTTCGGCCGCCGACTCGCCCCTGCGCAGGCGCTCGAGGATCCTGGGTCCGTAAGCCACTTCGACGAACGACTGCGTCGCGACCGCCCCGACCCCGGCCTCGGCCCAGGGGACGGTGCTGCCCACGGAGAACCAGTGGGATTGAACGCCGACGCCGATCTCGCCGGTCGTCGAGTCCCGCGCCACTATCGAGAAGGTGGCGCACAGATCGGGCCCCGCTCCCGCCGCTCGCGCCTCGAAGCCGGGCGGGCAAACAACAAGAGCGGCGGTCGCCGCGACCATCGCGACGGCCAACATCGCGGCCGACGCGGAGTCGATCCGCGCGGACCCAGTGCGCCACATCATAGAAGCCTCCCAAGGGCGTCGACCGTGCCCATCGCCCATTGCGTGATCAGGTAGTTCAGACGGCCGATCAGAAGCGAGACGCGGCCCATGACCGTGTAGCCGAAGGCTGCGCCGAATCCCAGCATGAGAAACCAGATCCCCACCCTGCTTGTGAGCCCGACGGCCCCCTTGTGCTCGAGGGAGAAGAAGAAGTAGATCAGGACCGAAAGGACGCCGGCGATGAGGATGAGGTTGTTGAGGAGGCCCATCGGCCCGGCGCTCAACGAGAGGGGGACTACCGTGCTCTGCATCTGAGGCAGCACCTCGCCGTGGAGCTTCTGGACCATGTTCACGCCGACGTAGTAGCCGACGTAGATCGCCAGCGACCAGCGGGCCCACCAGTTCGCCTTCGGGATGTAGCGCGTGTACAAGTTGACCCCGATCAGGGCGGGGATCAGGAGATCCCAGTTGCCCGCGAAGTTCGTTCGCAGGGGCTCGATGAGGTTGGGGCGAATGGTCTGATCGGCCTCCTGGCCGATGTAGTAGCCGAGCGAGACCCCAGCGAAGAGGGACTCCGCGAACCGGAAGAAGGGGTTGTCCTTGTAGAGGAAGCTGAAGATGCAGAGCGTCAGGAAGGAGGCGATCCAGATGCCGAGGAGATTCATCCCTTCCTCCTAGCGCTTCGCCTGGGCGGCGCGCCCGCGCCCGGCGAAGAAGGCCACGTTGGCCATGATGATGAAGAGCAGGATCAGCGTGTGGATGATGGTCTGCGCGTCCATCCCCTTGATGGCGGTATAGAGGCCCGCGCGCGTGTAGGCGGCCTCGACGATCGGATAGCGGTCAATCACCAGCCGCTCGTATTCGGATGCTCCTTTCAACCCCCCCAGGAGACCGACCATCTGCCCGGACTGGAGGTAGGCGTAGTACTTCGGGGCGGAGACCGCCGTGCACCCGACAGCGACGGGGATGTGAAACTGGGCATTGATCAGATTCGCCCACCACTCCCCGATGATCCCCGTGGCGAAACTCACGACCAGCTTCATGTCGTCGTACGTCCGCACCCTCTGGAGAAGTGGGACTTCCGACAGCGCCATGCCATATCTGTCGGTGGGGAAGACGCGGTGGATGTCCTCGCCCATCTGCTTCATCGTCGCCTGGCTCCCCGACTTGTACCCCAGATGGGCGTAGTCGATTCCGCGCCGGATGTCCGGGAAGTCGCGCAGGACGCGCGCGAGGGACTGATCCGCCATCGTGACGCCCCCGATCGGGAAGAGCGAGAGCAGGACGACCTTCACCCTCTTCGAGAAGCAGTGCCTCAGGACGGCGTCGGCCATCGGGTCGTTCTCGGGAGCGGTCGAGGGGCCGTAGTCGAAGGAGAGCAGCACGACGTCATCGGGGCCCATCTGCTCGATCCGATCGAAGAGCGCCTTCGCAGGAGGCGTCACCGATACCTTGAAACCGATCGGGAAGATGATTGGAAGCGCGGTCCCGATAGCGACCAGAAGGAAGATCCACCTGCGATCGAGGGCCATGAGACGATTGAGCCATTCCATCGCGCGCCTCCCCTCCTACTCGCTCTTCTCGACGCCGAGGAAGGAGCGTTCGATCCCGACGATGACGCGAAGCGACAGGCTCGCCGCCCCGAGAGCGGCGCCGATCATGATCCCTCGCTGCGCGGCCGCGTTGGGCCAGTCCATCATCCAGTCGGTCAGCCTTGCCAGGAAGGGATGCCCCCCCAGGATCATCTCCCCGAACGGGATCCGGCCGAGCATCACGAGCCCCGCCGCGACCAGGAGGATCGTCGCCTCCACGTTGCGCGCGCGGAAGGCGCGGAAGGCCGCCGACGCCATGAAGAAGGCGAGGAGGCTGAACATCGTCGCCTGCAACGGACTGAACATGAACTCCGCGCCGTACTGGAAGGGTGTGCGGCCGCCGTCGGGGGTGTAGCCGATTCCCTGGAAGGGGCCGATCCGAGCCGCCCCCATGATCCCGCAGAAGGCCATGCCGAGAAGG
>VGJL01000104.1 GCA_016867495.1 Candidatus Eisenbacteria bacterium
TCTTGACCATACGGGGATCGAGATTACGGAGCTCTGGTAGAATAGGGCAGGTTACTGCTCCAGTATCGCCCTGGTGCGCTCCCGAAGTTGCGGGAGTTCTCTCTCCACCGCCTCCCAAACGACGTCCGTGTCGATCCCGAAGTAGTCATGCACAAGGATGTTCCGCATCCCGATGATCCGGGACCAAGGAATCTCGGAGTGCGCCTCTCGAAACGGAACAGAGATGGTGCGGCACGACTCGCCAATGATCTGTAGGTTATGCACGATCCACGTTTGAACCAGCTCGTCCGTTTCAAAACGTTCTCGACCATCCCGCGCATAGCGGTCGATCCGCTCCACGGCTTCGAGGATGTCGCGAAGTCGCTCCCTGTCATCTCTCACAAGAGGACTGCCTCGCGAAGCACGCGGTCACGGATCCGCGCCCTCAGTCCCTTCTCCGTGATCACGTCGACGGGGCAGCCAAGGAGGTCCTGAAGATCCATGAGCAGACCCCCAAGATCGAGAATCGACCGCCCGGGTTCCAGGTCCACGAGGAAGTCAACATCGCTATCCGGCGAGGCTTCACCCCGGGCAGCGGACCCGAAAACCCGGATGCGGATAGCCCCGTGGCGTGCAGCAAGCTCGAGAATCTCGCGGCGTTTGCTGCGAACAAGTGCCTCCACCGGCATGATCCGTTCCTCCGATGACTTTCGAGGGGATTCTTTCACGGTTCCCCGCGGGAGTCCAGTCTGTCTGTCTGCGACGAGGTTGCCCCATGCGGCCAGGAATGATCGAGCGGCGGCAATCGGCTCCCACCGGGAAGTACCATCCTCCCCTCGAGATGATGGATTCCCCGATTCCGATCGGCCTCGCACTGTCTCCAGGGCCTTCAGACAAGCCTAGCCCGCCACAGCCTCCGGATCGCCGCGCATGGCGTCCTCGATCCTGCGGAGCGTGCGGGCTCCCCAAGGATTTCCCTCGAACGGCATCTCCTCAGGCTTGAAGAAGGCAACGTCGAGGCTCTCGATCCCGTCGGCCCGAAGTTCGCCGCCCTCGATCTCGCATAGGAAGGTCGCCACGCCGAGCCAGACCTCGTCGCCGTTCGGATAGACGCTCCTCTGATCGAGTCCCGTGTAGAAGCCGGTCAGCCGCTTCACGCGGACGCTCAAGCCGGTCTCCTCGCGGGTCTCTCGGATCGCGGTCTGATCGATCCGCTCTCCCAGCTCCATCGCTCCCGCGGGAAGCCCCCAGAGGCCGGTGTCGCCTCTCTTGTGCAAGAGGATGCGGCCGTCGCCGTCGGGAACGATCGCGCAGGCGCAGGGGAGGAGGATCGGCGCCGTGCCCACCCGTTCCCGCAGCCAGGGGACGAGGCCTCCGGTCCGCCGCAGCGGGCCCTCCGCGGATCCGGCGTCGAAGCGCGTCGGGAGATCGCGGATCGAGTCGTCGAGCATCTGCCGGTACCAGGGGAAGAGACGAGGGGCCTCGTCGAGAGGCAGGAAGCGCTGCGCGATCGATTCCCGCAGATCGGGTCTGTCGCTGCCCCCCGAGACGTGGCAGAGGAAAGCGGCTGTCACCTGCTGGACGCGGTCGCCGTTCGGATAGTTCACCATGTAGTCGGGAGATGTGTAGAGGCCGACGAAACGCTCCGGCTCGATCTCGTATCCGGTCTCCTCCCGGACCTCGCGGCGCAGGGTTTCGAGGATCGTCTCGCCCGGCTCGAGGAGCCCCCCGGGAAGTCCCCAGACGGGGAAGTCGCCGCGCTGCTGGAAGAGGATCCTGCCCTCTCCGTCGCGGATGATCGCGGTCGCGTAGATCAGAATGACCGGCTCGGGGCCGACCCTCGAGCGCAGCCAGGAGACGTAGCTCATCTCGTCTCGATCACATCGCGCCTGGGGCGTCTCTCGCTCGGTTCCAATCGCTCCGCGGGACGGCCGATCGGGACCATGGCGACCGGGCGGAGGCGGCCGGGGAGATCGAGGATGGCGCAGACGCGGTCCTCGTCGAAGGCGCCCACCCAGCACGACCCGTAGCCGAGCGCGGTTGCCGCGATGAGGAGGTTCTCCGTCGCCGCCGCCGTGTCTTGCAGCACATAGAGGGAGCGCCCTCGCTCCCCGTAGCGGGCCGCCGACTGCTCCGCGTCGGCGCAGATGACCACGACGACCGGCGCCTGGGCCAGGAAGTCCTGTCCCAGCGCGGCCTCGACCAGTTGATCGCGCAACTCCTGCGAGCGGACGATCAGGAAGTGCCACGGCTGCCTGTTCCCCGCGGAGGGAGCGCGCAGCATCGCCTCGATGAGCCGGTCGAGATCGCCGTCGGGAAGCGGATCGGAGCGGTAGGCGCGGCACGATGCGCGCGCGAGGATCGGTTCGAGAGGATCGCGGTTGGCGGGCGTCATAGCGGTCACACCTCCTTCAGAATGGCCGGCCGCAGGAAGTAGAGAACGGAACGCACGGGCTCCTGGAACAGCTCCCGCACGGCCCGGCGATAGATCTCCATCTGTCCGCGGTAGGTCGCGACCCGCGCGTCAATCTCCGCATCCGAAGCGACCCGGTCGGATTTCCAGTCCAGGATGATCCATCCCCGCGCGTCCCGGAAGAGAAGATCGATCCTGCCCTGGACGAGGATCCATGGGTCGACCGCCCTGGAGTCCATCCCGTCCGCCAGTCTCAGGATCTTGTCCTCGCCCTCGGCGATCCATCCGGTCCAGTCGGGCGAGGTGAGGATCTCCGCGCCCAGGGAGGGGAGCAGGTTCGCGGCCTCGAGGATGCCCATCCGCATGCCGAAGGAGACCTCGCGTTCGATGGCCGTGGACGCGGCGAGCGCGCCTCCGATCGGCAAGGCCACGAAGGCGGCGAGAGAGGCGCCGAGCATCTCCACGACTGCAGGCGGAGCGCCCCCCATGGCTTCGGCGGCGGCCGCGACCCTCGCGCCCGCGTTCGCGCGATCGAGGCCGCGGAAGTCGAGCCTCTCGAGCAAGAGGTGGATGAGCCTCCCCTCGGCGCGCGCGTCGTCGTCCGCCGGGAAGAGCGGCGCGGCGGGCTCGTCCGGGGCGTCCTCGAGCGCGCTCGGATGAAGGATGCCTCCGAAGTCGGCCCGATCGGCGAGGGCGCGGCCGCTCTTGAACTCGGTCGCCCAGATCTTCCCCTTGGCATGGGCGAGATGCCCGGGCGAGGGAAGGGGCGGGGTCTTGACGATCCTCCGCAGCAGCTTCTCCGTCTCGGCATCCGGCTCCTCGACCGAGACGGGCTCGAGACTCCGCAGCTTCGGTTCGAGGGCGCGGATCGGAGTCATCGCCGGCCGCTCGTTCGGACGCGCGCCGGGCGAGATCCAGCGAACGATGAGCGGCAGATCGGCGAGCAATCTCTCGCTGACGCCCCCGGGCGGCGCGCTCTCCGCCGGCTCATCGATCGGCGGCAGCGCGTAGAGAAGCCACGCAAGATAGGAGCGCTTCCACGAGAGGAGGCGCTCGAGCGTCGCCGATCCGGTCCCTCCCCCCTTCTCGAGGGATCGCTGGTAGGCCCTCCAGGCGATCGGCGCCGGCGAGGCGCGGGAGGTCTTGATTCCGGAGAGGATCAAGCGATCGCGCGCACGCGTCAGGGCGACGTAGAGAATCCTCTTCTCCTCCTCGATCCCCTTGGACTCGCTCTCGGCCCTGAGGAGGCGGAGCGGGATCGGCCGGCGTCTGACGTATCGATCCGCGTCGAGAAGCTGGATGCCCAGGAACTCCTCGCCCGGGGCGAGGGCATCGACCGTCTCGCCGAGGAGCAGCGGTCGATCGAGCCTCGCGACGAAGACGACGGGGAACTCGAGCCCCTTCGCCTGGTGGATCGAGAGAACCCGCACCGCCGGGGTCGACTCCGACGAGATGGGCGCTTCCGCGATCCGGCTTCCTCCTTCTCGCAGCTCGCGAAGCCAGCGGAGGAACGGGTGCAGGGAGTGCCCGGAGTCGCGCGCGTATCTCCTCGCGAGGCCGATGAACTTCCTCAGGTTCGACTGGCGCCGCAGGCCGCCCGGAAGGGATGCGACGCTCCGGAGCAGATCGGTCTCCTCGAGAATCCGGACGATGAGCTCCGGAAGCTCGAGCTCTCCGGCCCGCTCGCGCCAGTCGCACAGTCTCGCCATCACGGCGGCGCTCCTGGCCGGGAGGTCGTCCATCTCGGGCTCGCCCGGGAGATCGGCCCGAGCGCCCGCCAGCGTCGCCGCCTCCGCGGGATCTTCCGGAAGGACGCGCCCGGCGTAGAGGCCTCCCCCCGGCGCTTCGTCCGCGATCAGCGCCAGCGGGTAGGCGAGATGGATCGCTTCGGGATAGGCGAGGCGCAGGGCGAGGATCTCGGCGTCCTTCCAGCAGAAGGCGGGGGAGCGCAGGGCCGCGGCCAGCGCGATGTCGTCCAGGAGATTGTCGACGACGGAGAGGAGCTGGACGAGGTCCTCGATCTCTCGCGCGCGGAAGAACGAGGCGCCCGAGGAGACGTAGACGGGGATTCCCTCCTCCTCGAGGATCCGTTGCAGCCTGGCGCCCGGGGCATGGGAGCGCAGGAGAATCGCGACATCCGAGTAGGAGAGGGGGCGCTCCCTGCCCGAGTCGGGATCGAGGCATGTGGCTCCATTCTCGACAAGGGATCGGATCCTCGCTGCGATCGCCCGCCCTTCCGCCTCCTCGGGGTCGAACCGCTCCTCGCTCTCGTCCTCGCCCTTGCTTTCGCCCTTGCCCTTGCCCTCGCCCTCGCGGACGAGCATCAGCTCGACCCGGGGGGGCTCGCCCGGATCCGAGCGACCGGCCCTCAATTCCTGCGCCTCGTAGTCGGTCCCGATCTCGGCCGGAAGGAAGAGCCGGCCCGCCACGCGATTCACAAAGGCGAGGATAGGCGGGCGGCTCCTGTAGTTGTCGGGAAGCGGGACGGTCCACTTCGGTTGATCGAGCGGAGGCTTCTCCGGTTCGGCGACCAGAACCCGTCCCGACTCCGCGCGCATGAGGCGGCGGAAGATCGTCGGATCGGCGAGCCGGAACTGGTAGATGCTCTGCTTGATGTCGCCGACGCGGAAGATCCCCGCGGGATCGCACAGCCGCTCGAGGATCCGGTGCTGGAGGGCGTTCACGTCCTGGAACTCGTCGATGAAGACCCGATCGAAGCGGACCTGCTCGCCGATCGAAGGCGTCTCGGCGAGCAGCTTCAGCGCGCGGATCTCGAGGTCGGAGAAGTCGAGGGCGCCCCTGCGGCGCTTCATCTCCTCGTAGACATTCCAGACTTCGAGGGCGAGCCGCGCAAGCTCTCCGGTCAGACGGCTCGACTGCTTCTCGTCGCTCAAGACCCGATCGATGGAGAGGGGCAAGAGGGCGAGCCAGTCCTTCTTGTAGAGCTTCTGCACGACTCCCTTGAAGTAGGAGAGCCCCTCGACCTTCGGCTTCTTGCGCGAGAGAACAGGAAGCTTGATCCGCGGGCTCGCGGAGTCGTCCAGCAGGCCGGCCTCGCCGAGACGGACGAGGATTCTCTGCTGCCCGCCGGGCGTCGAGAGATCGGCCGGATCGACCGCCCGGAGTCGGCGGACGGCCTCCTCCCACGCGGCGGCCTCGGCCCCCGCGGCTTCGAGTTCCGCAAGGACGGCCTCGACGAGACCGAGCCCCGCGAGCCACTGGCGCTCGATCCGCTCGGCGTACGAGCCGATCCACGCGATCTTGTCCCATCCCGCGATCTCCTCGCGGTTGCGAGCGAGGTGGCGCTGGAGGAAATCCACGGGGTTCTCCGAGGCCCGAGCGTAGTCGAGAAGCCTGCGGACCACCCTGCGCAGCCGTTCGCCCTCGCGCTCATGCCCGCAGATCTCGACGAGCCTCTCGAAGCGCTGCCGCCGCTCATCGCCCCATCGTCCCCTGTACGCGTCCCGGAAGATGCGATCCATGGCGCCGGAGAGCAGGAGCGTCGCCTCTTCCTCCGGAAGGACGCGGAAACGCGGATCCAGGCCGGTGCTGTCGAAGCGCTCGCGGAGCAAGCGGGCGCAGAAGGAGTGGATCGTCGAGATGCGGGCCTGGGGAAGGCGATGGCGCATCGGGGCGAGATCCTGCCTCTCCGCGAGCTTGCGATAGATCTTGTTTCGCAGCTCGGACGCCGCCTTCTCCGTGAAGGTGACGACGAGGATGCGATCCAGGGGTATCCCGTCGTCCTCGATGCAGCCGAGGAGCCGCTCGATCAGGACGAGCGTCTTGCCCGAGCCCGCTCCGGCCGAGACGAGCATGTCCCGGTCCCGCGTGCGGACGACGAGGCGCTGCGATGGAGAGAGGGGGCTCACGGCGAGATCTCCTTTTCCGCGAAGCCCTCGATCGGCGTCCGGCGGGGCGGGTTGTAGGCTGCGTCCACCCGGCAGAGGGCGGCGAAATCGCAGTGCTCGCAAGCCGAATCGCTTCCCTTGCCCGCGGGGGAGACATCGATCCTGCCCTCCAGGATCGCGCGGCCGAGGCGCGCGAGGATCTCCTTCGCCTCCGCGAGAAGCCCCGCGAGATCCTCAGGCGTCTCCACCCTGCCTTGCGGCCTCTCTATGAACTCCAACCCGCCGAAGTCCTCGATCCTCGACATCGGGACGATTCCGCGGAAGCGGATCTGGAGGGGATTCTCGCTGTCCTCATCCGGCCTCAGATCCTCCTCCCTCCGGGGAGACGGAAGAACGGGCGCGTAGAGAGCGGCGGCCGGAACCCAGCCTCTGTCCTCCGCGACGAGAAGATAGACGCCGAGCTGGAGGTCCCGCCCATCGCGCAAGTCTGCCGGCCTGCCGCGCTTGACGCCCAGCCCCGACTTGTAGTCGATGACGAGCGCCTCCCTCCGGCCGCCCGACTCGCGCAGGTCGATCCTGTCGATCCGTCCACGCAGGAGCATCGACGTCTCCTCCGTCAGCTCGATCCGCAGCGGCGGCGCCCCCTTCGTGCCGAAGGCCTCCTCGAACGCGTGCGGCCGGAACTCCGACTTCCGCTGCCGCGCGGTCTCCGCATCGAGGAAGCGGAGGATCTGGCTGCCGCAGCTTCGCACCCTGAACTCGCCGGTCGGATCGGCGAGAAAGGCGCGGAGGTTCTCTTCGTGCACGACGCGCCCGAGGATCTCCGTAAGGCGCCGCGACGTCGCCTCGCGGTCGGCCGAGGGGAGCCCTTCCTTGTAGAGGACCTCGAGGGCGCGATGGGCCAGGCTTCCCGTCTCGAGCGGGGAGACCTGCGCCGTCGGTCTCGGCCGGAGTTTCAGCAAGCTCCCGGAGAAGTGCTGATAGGGGCAGCGGGCGAAGGACTGCAGGCGGCTCACGCTCGCCGTGATGGTCGGCCAGCCGATCGCCCGCCGCAGGAGGCTCTGCGGAAGAACGGGCCGGTTGTCATATCCCCAGAGCCTGCGCGAGGGCTCGAGAAGCGATCCCCTGCCTGTCGAGTCGGTCACGGGGAGAAGGTGGTTGTAGACCGAGAGGATCCTGCGGTCCATCCTCTCAACCTCGGCTTCCTCCGGATCGCGCGGCCTCCCGGATACCCTCCGATCGAGTCTGCAGGCGATGTAGGCGCCGACGCGGGACGCCATCTCCTCGCCGGTTTGCGCCCGCGAGAGATCCGAGAGGTCTCTCGCGCCCATCTCGACCGGAGGCGTCGTCTCCGCGACGCCCGGCATCTGCCGCCGCGTCTCGACGAGGTAGGGAGAAGGCTCGAGCGACCTGCCGTCGAAGTCGGTGGCGGGCCGCGTGAGGAGGAGCCGCTCCGAGGCGCGGGTCACGGCGATGTAGAAGAAGTAGGCCTCCTCTTCCTGCCGGAGGGAGTCGGGCGTCCCGAGGACCATGCCGAGGGAGGCGAGAAGTGCCCGCTCCCTCTCGTTGAAGAAGCGTCCGTGGGGAAGCGGTCGCGGGAACCCCTCGGCGCTCAAACCCCCGACGATCGCGCGCCGAACGGGGCCCAAGCGCGAGCGTTGCACCTCGGCGAACGTGACCTGGTCGCATCCCGTCGGGGTTCGGTCGAGGGAGAGGGAATCGAATCCGGCAAGGAGCATGTCGGCGAAGCGGTCCCGGTCGAGGGGAAGGGAGGCCGCCTCGCCGGCGATCCAATCGAGAACTCCCTGGACGGCATCCCACTCACGCCGCGATCCGGCGGGGTCGCTTCGCTCGATGCGGCGATGGGCCGCCTCGATGCCGGACTCGGCGATCCAGGTCCGGAGCGATTCGACCGCCTCCAGTCCCGTGAGACCACGCTCGAGCCGCATCTCGAGGCGGCGCAGGGGAGGAGCGAACCGCGCGCGCAGCCTGTTCGCGATCGCCGCGCGCGCTCTCTCAACAGCCTCCTCGCGGGGCGCGGTCTCGCTCGCTTCGCGCTCCTCCGCCTCGTCGTCCTCCTTTGCCTGATCATCCGTCTCCTCCCCGTTCTCCTCGGCGCCGGCGCCGTCCTGGTCGGTCCGGCTCCTGAGATAGCGGACCCGCGGCGCGCGCTGCAGGGGAGGCCAGTCCTCTCCGTAGAAGTCGTCGAAGTCGCGCCCGCTCTCCAGGGAGAGGTTCTCCAGCAGATCGACCTCTCCCCCGCGCAACCCGAGAAGGGGGGAGCGGAGGAAGGGGATCACGGCCTCGCGCGACCAGCCCTGCTGCAGGAGATCGAGGCCGCCGCGGATCGCGCGCACGAGGGGCCGCGAGGAAATGTCGATGTGACGATCGACGAAGAAGGGGATCCCGTAGCGGGGGAATGTCTCCTCCACGATCGGCCGGTACGATTCGATGTCGCGCACGACGACGGCGATCTCTCCCGGGCGGACCGGGTCGTCATCGAGGCGGATCCAGCGATCGATCGTCCTCGCCCAGATCTCCACCTCGTGGGAGGGATCGCGCGCCGCGACCAGATCGATGTCGCCGGCCGGCTCGATCGGCGGGGCTCCCGCGCGCAGCGTTCCATCCTCGAGCGACCGAAGTCCCGGGGATCGGAATCGGTCGGACCCGTTCCCGCGCCGGAGGGGGACGATGTCGATCTCCGCTCCCGCGGCGCGGAAGCGCGCGAGAAGCTCCACGCAAGTCCGCAGCGGGGAGAGAAACGCCTGCCGCTCCACCTTCGACGGGAGATCGCGCGGCCACTCGAGGAGCCGGAAGCCGGGGGGCGGGGGCGGCGGCACGAGGGGCAGGAGGCCGGCGAGTCCGCCGTCGAG